>QHBN01000050.1 GCA_003176995.1 Candidatus Nitrosopolaris wilkensis | reverse complement strand
ATCTATTGTGCTACAAGCTACATAAGATGATAATTGACTTCCACAGAAGCAGACGTTGACGTGCTGACACTATGAGTACAGTGGATGGTTAGGTTAGAGACGCACTCAATCGATCGGCACTAGCCAATCAATAAGCGCGTCAAGCTCTTCACAATCTAATGTTATCCTTATCGGACCAAGTGGCGATTCCTGATCCGTCTCAATCACTACTACAATGCCAGTAGCAGCCGCCTGCTTGTTCAAAAGGAAGCTAGTGCTATCTGCAACTCGATTATTAAGCAACATACGTCTTAAGACGCCCATTGCGGATCTAGACCTAATCTGTTCATAAATTGTACGAAGTGATTCAATTTCAAGTGATCTACCAATAACCCTTCTTCTATATCGGAACTCCGGCGAACATTTGATCACATTCGCTATTGCGGCAATTACTCTCTCCGGCGACTCTGAGGGGTTAACTGCAGCCTCAACTTTTAATTCAACGGGCGTTGTGATCGGTGATTTTTTCATTACTGCCTGCCTTTATTATTCCGAATATCGTCATCATTATAAAATTCTCCGACCCATTTTTGGACTATTCCAACAGCTTTTTCCTTTAATTCTTCAACTGTTAAATTATTGTTTGACAACATTTCATCGGACATTGCAATTGCTTCGCTTATACCTACAGCCAATTCACGTTTATCGCGTATGCCAAAATCATTTTTGTTCAACGGGGCATCGCCTCTAGCTCTCTTTTTTAGATGATCAAACCTGGTATTTGCAGATGCATGTATAGAGAGCAACTTAACCAGGCCAATAGTCCGCAATATCTCGACTTCAGAAACGCTCCTGACACCATCAATCACGATATCCTGATTGGCATCACTTCTAACCTCTCTTTTTTCAATTTCATTTAGTATCAACTGAGCAATTGCTCCTGGACCAAACTCCATCCTCAATTTTAACATTAACTTACCTAAGTTAATATCAGTCGGCTCGATGTTCTTTCGTTTCGCTTCATCTCTTACTACATCACCCATTGCTATCACAGAGAATCCTTTTTTCTTTAGTGACTCGGCAACGGTAGATTTACCAGAACCAGGCATTCCAGTAAGACATACGATGAATTTTGTCTTTTTAATTTTTTTATCCTGAAAATCGGCGTTTCTGGTTCCAGTTTCCTTCTTTTGCGTGCTATCTTTTTCTGCCATATTTACGACACCCCTGCCGCCTACTCAAGTAATCTATTAAATTTTCGCCGTGCTATTGGCAGAATGAAATGTATATTTAGTTATTCTGGCTACTGCCAGTTATTCCAAAATAATATAAAAGTATATGAAAGATACTTTGGGTAATTTGAACAACATAAGGGCCTTTATTGCAGTTGATGTATCAAACACGCTCGCTATCGAAAAGCTACAGCACGAATTAGTAGCTGACGGCCGATGGACACCAGAACAAATCAGACCCGTGAAAAACCAGAATCTTCACTTTACCCTTATCTTCCTAGGAAACATACGCCTAGAAATCATCGACGAAATTAAGATCAAAATATCGGAAATACAATTCGAGCCAATAAAAATAACGTTCACTGGGATCGGTGGATTCCCGCACCCTAACTTTGCTAGGGTTGTCTGGGTCGGAGTAGACGAAAACGGGAACCAAAGGCTTGTTAGTCTTGTAGAACAGGTAGTCATAAAATTGTCAGAGATGGGCATCACGCCAGACAAACCTTTTACGTCCCACCTTACGGTATTTCGCATAAAAGGAGGAAGTTTGAAGATCCGAACAGAGATATTGGATAAGTACGGGAAGAAAGATTTCACTTCAGATATTATTGACAAATTCCATCTAAAACGAAGCGATCTTACTCCTTCAGGACCGATATATACAAATATCTATACGGTGCGTGCTAGATGAAAAGTATTAGCAATATTATTTCACAAGCGCTAAAGCAATGCCAGCCCTCAGCTGAAGATGTGGAAAAACTAACGAAGGTTGCAATTGAAACAAAGAGCCTTGTGAGCCGTTACATTTCTCCCAAAGTAGTGGATGTTGTCTTTGGAGGATCATTTGCGAAAGGAACATGGTTAAAGGACGAAGTAGATATTGACATTTTCATCAAAATTGACAACTCAGTCAATGATATAGAGTTTGGACACCTTGGCGAGCAAGTAGGGTTGCAGTCGCTTAAGGGATACAATCCATATCTTCGCTATTCTGATCATCCATATGTTGAAGCAGTTATCAATGGAATTCGAGTCAACGTGGTTCCTTGTTACGATGTACTGAAGGGTAAATGGAAAAGCGCTGCTGACAGATCGCCTTTCCATACTGAGTATATAAAAAACAATTTAGACGACGACCAAAGGAACCAAGTAAGGCTGCTGAAGAAGTTTTTGAAATCCGTTGGTATCTACGGAGCAGATATTGCCACAGGAGGGTTTAGTGGCTATGTCGCTGAAATTATGATTTTGAAATATGGTATGTTTGAGTCTGTATTGCATGCAATGTCAAATATAGGGGTAGAAAACAATGTGATTTCGATAGATAAGCCTGATGAATACAGTATAAAGAATTTTGAAAGTCAGCTTATCATAATCGATCCCATTGATCATAGAAGAAATTTAGGGACGGCTATTTCGGCTGAGAGTGTTGGTAAGTTGGTACTCGCTGCCAGATCATTCTTGGCAAAGCCATCTTTTGATTTTTTCATCAAAAATGAAAAAAAGCTCTCTGAAAATTATGAGGGACTTTATCCTAATTTAGTTATTATCGAATTCAGTTATAAAAGGCGTAGTCCTGATGTCATCTGGGGACAGCTTAAAAGAAGCCTTAATGCAATTTCCAAGCAACTAGAACTTGCGAATTTTAAAGTAATTCGAGGTATTTGTGTAACGGATCAACAAGAAACTGCTGTCTTTGTGTTCTTATTAGATTCCGTTACATTGTCTCCTTACACAGAAAAAATCGGCCCGAAGATATTTATGAGAAAAGAAACTGCCAATTTTATCTTAAAAAATCAGGAGAAATCGCTAATCACCTGGGTTGACAACGAAATGAGGGTTTCGACTTTAATTCAAAGAGAGACTACAAATGCAAAGCATTTCTTGAAATTGCTGTTGACCAAGAAAATCGAAAGTACAGGTATCACTAAGGGACTAAAGGGAGACATCCAAAGGTTATTTCGTATATATTCGGGCGATGATCAAACGATAAATGGACTAGCAAAGGAGGCAGTTAGGGATCTTATCACATCGGATGAACGCATTTTGCAATAAAGTCAATCTAAATTGTCATGAGCTTGTTCCTGTCATTTCGTATCCAAGACAAATCAACGACAGAGAATATAGCGGCCGTTTGAAAGAATTAGAAATTATGGGTGTTAACTCAATTATACCCTTTGGAAGCACGAAAATTGGCAAATTTAGTATTCTAGGAAAGGGTGGCGTGGGTCTAGTGGTGAAGGTCGAATCCAACGATAGAAAAACCTACGCTCTCAAAATCCGAAGAATCGATGCAAATCGCAGGTCAATGGAAAGAGAGGTCAAGCTGCATAAAATTGCAAATTCAGCCGGTGTTGGGCCTTACATTTACGCAAACTCCGAAAATTTTATTTTGATGGAGTTTATAGATGGTTACAACATAATTCGTTGGCTGAACCACCAAAATATTAACGCTGATCAGGTTCGCAAGATTGTATTAAGTACGCTGGAGCAATGTTATAGCTTAGATATGGCGAATCTTGACCATGGAGAACTAAGCTGCTTAGACCATCATGTGCTGGTTTCAGAGAGTGTTAACGCTCACATCATAGACTTTGAGACTTCCAGCATCGATAGAAAGACACGCAATGTAACGGCGGCTGCCCATTCGTTGTTACTAAGCGGAACAGTTTCAAGACGGGTCAATAACAACATACATTTTGCTGAGCGAGAAAAAATTATTCAATTACTGAGGATGTATAAATGGAATCAAACTAGATCCAGTTTCGATAAAATATTACAAGCGTTCGGTTAGGCCGTCTGCTAAACTTGTCTCTGCTTATCTATTGGTCTCATGATCTTTTAGAGGAGTAGACATACATAACAACGTGATGTTTGTGATGCCAGCAGACTCCCCTATCGAATTCGGGAGAAAAAAGGTTAATCTTAAAGGAGGTACATTTATTGACGGTTTTCCTGGTGTTGGGCTGGCATACGCCATTGCATCGGAATGGTTTGCTCATTCTCTTACGACTGAGCTAGTCGCAATTTTGCGATGGGCAATTGAGGAGTGTGAGCTTGTCATGAGCGCTGATGGTTTGTGGGACGACTACACTCAAGAAGAATATGATATTAAACGACTGAACCAGTAGTAGATGCCGCTAGCACCAATACTGCTCTAAAGTGCCGGAATCCAACAACTGCCTAACGGTTCTGTAACAGGGATTCCTGCACTACTATTGAATGAAGGAACACGGTTGAATAAAGATGTGATTATTTTGTTAGTCAAACTGTTGAAAGATGTGCCTTTTCGGGCGGCAGCAGTAGTTTCGCAGGCTGTCAGTAAACAGTGCCAGGCGTCTCATGTGATATCATGTCACTACTCAAGGAAGCAGGACTAATGGAAAAAAACCTATGAATGATCAAAAGTGAACAGACAAACCCTATCCCATGACTGTATGGATAATAAGAATTGCAGGATGCATAAACAAAGTAAGCAAGTCAGAAATATGTGAATAATATATTCTGGCATGGCAGGCAGAAATATTTAGGGATGAAATTTCGGATACTAGCCAAACCCTGCTATTTTATATCATTTTACAATATGACCTACGGAGTGCAAGAATTCAAGTTGCTCTAAAGGATGTTGTAGAAGATTAGGCACACGTTATAAGAAATAACCTGAAATTGCACTCAAACGTGGCATTAATTCTGTGAGTAGGGACTTAAAGCATCCGGTGTAGCTGTGGTGTGTGTGCGGACTGACATTTTATGATCAGGACTTAGTAACGACTCGTAGCTTTACTTATTAATGACAATTCGCACGAAATCCAGATATTGGGCTCGGTAATTTAGAAGCAGATATACAATAATGGCCGAAGATGCATCATCGACCGCTTCGAATACTATTCCGTTTCCCACCTTGACTATTCTATATCTGCCTGCTGAGGCAGAGAACATTATAGAAGAAGTGAGTCAGAAGTATTACAACATAACAGTAGAGGACTGCAATGGGTTCTTCCACGGCGGTGTAAAGAGACAATACAAGAAGATAACTATTTGGAGCCAAGGAATTGATAGCCTTTGGTTTAATGCAATTATTGCTAGAATTAAGGAACTGGCCAGTGTGGAGTTTGTTCCGATTGTATCTGGAGGGATAATGTACTCTGTCTAAACTACAGCTTGGAGTTATTATGCCGGTGATGACCACTGTCGTGTCCTATCTGTAGCTAAAGTTACCATTTTCCCTAGAAATAACTCGGTTGTTTAATGTTCACTTTAGCGAGTTATTTTTGAAAAGACAAGATTAAGATAGTAATCATTTCATGTCTTTCACTCTTATTTGGATCTGTATTGATGCAAGAATGGAATATTTTATTAGACATCTGCAGATGTTTCTATCATACTTAGTAACGTATCATTTCGGTGTTGTTGCAGAAACATCTCATTTAAAGAAACAGCGAGATAAGCAAGTGGACTAACTAAATTACGATTGGTGGTCTTATTAGCTCTTTGATGATGGGGTCCATAGAGCGATTGCTGGGTAGGTTGTATTGTGAGTTTTGGTATATTACTCATTCATACCGGATATCCCTGCAATCCAGCAAAACGCTATGAAAGTCCATTGTTTCTCCTGCAGGACTTCGTCACTTCCGAATTAGTTTAACACTACCTATCCGAGCCCTAGGCGGGATTTGGACCCACGACCTAAGGTTTACGAAACCTTCGCTCTGCCAGGCTGAGCTACTAGGGCAATCAAATAGAGGCAGTTGATCATTCATTATTTAATCCTTCATGTATTTGAATAAGAATAAATGTGACAATTTTTTGAATAAAAATTAAGACAAAATCAAGTTAAATTAAATATCACCGGTCTTTAGTCGTATTTAATATGAAGGTCTCAATCTCTGGCATTAGGGGAATTTATGGTAATGACCTAAATTTGCATGAAGTTATCAAATTCAGCAGATTGTTCGCATCTTGCTTAATTACACCAAAAGGGAAATGCGTGCTAGCAAGAGATACAAGGCATTCCGGAAAAATAATTCTCCAAGCCGTGTCGGCGAGTTTAATGGAACAGGGGATTGATGTATACGTTCTCGATGTAGCCCCCACTCCTATGGTATATTGGGAGACAAGGAAATATGGAGCCGGTGTCGTCGTAACAGCTTCACATAACCCGCTGGAGTGGAATGGACTAAAATTCGTAGTTGATGGAAGAGGGATTTACGAGAATGAATTGGATCTTATGCTTAAAGGCACTACATCTACATCAGACAAATATGGCAAATCATATGATATAGTGTCAGAATATTTGAACGAAATTTATGATTTGGTAGTTCAAACGGGAACAAGCAGAGCGGTTACATTAGGATTTGACCTCGGCGGAGGCGCCACATGCAATTATGTCGAGGGACTCTTTAAAAAACTTGGCCACAAATTCCATTGTGTTAACGATGTCCCTGGAATATCCTCAAGAGGCCCTGATCCTACTACCGATGCTCTAAATGAATTACGTACTTTAGTACAGGAAAATGAGCTAGATTTCGGATTTGCCTTTGATTTAGATGGCGATAGACTCGTAGTAGTTAATAACAGAGGCGAGAAATTGAATCCCGATTCAACGCTGTTGCTATGCATAGCCAGTGCACTCAAGATGGGAATGAAAAATTTTGTAACCAGTATAGATACTAGTGTTTCTGTAGAGAAATTGATAAAGTCGCATCATGGTAGAGCTGAATATTCTAAAGTCGGTGAGGCAAATGTTGTTAAGAGAATGTTAGAACTTGAAGCAGATGCCGGAGGCGAGGGGAGCAGCGCAGGATTTATTCTGCCCAGATTCAATATGTGCAGGGATGGATTTCTTGCAGCTGCGACTGTTTCTTCGTTGGATCGGGCAACGATAAACGAATGTCTGAGATTGGCTTCAGAATATGTCCAAATCAGATCAAAAATTTGTGTCAAATCTACTGTACATCTGAAATTGCTCGATAAACTACTTGATCAATTCGGATCAGAATCATCTCAAATTTTGACGATCGATGGTGTTAAAGCAATATTTGATGAAAATTCATGGGTTCTTGTAAGACCATCAAACACTGAAGATGCGATTAGAATATCAGTCGAATCAAAAGCTAACAACGCACAATCCCTTTACAAGAAGATAATGGAGAAGGTCAACTTAATTTATGAGCGTGTTAAATGAACGAGCAATTATCGATATAATTATTTCTAATCTCGGGCTAAGGGGTAATAATAAAAGAAGAGATGATGACGTGTCAATCGTTTCGCTGCGAAACATGAAACGCATGAAGAGTCTCATCATAAAGTGTGATATGTTAGTTGAGAGTACTGACGTGCCCCCAGGAATGTACCCATGGCAAATTGCCAGGAAGAGTATATCTGCCTGTGTCAGTGATCTATCAGCAAAAGGAATTAAACCGCACGTATCGGTAATTTCTGTAGGGATTCCAAAGAAATATTCTAAGACTGAGATTGAGGATCTGGCAAAGGGGTTTCAAATTGCATCCAAGGAATTTGGTGTCACGATAGTGGGTGGTGATACTAATGAATCTAAGGAGCTAATTATCGATTGCAGTATGATGGGATTTTCAGAGGATTGTGCATCAGGACTTCCCGGCAGAAACGGTGCAAAACCTGGTGACTTGGTAGTCGTTTCGGGAGAATTTGGGTATACGTCGTCTGGACTGAAAATTCTTACGAAAAACGCGAAAGCGGACGGTGAATTCAAAAATAATGCTATCTCATCCGTGATGAAGCCCAAACCTGCGCAAAAGTTTGGGATATCTCTTGCAAAATATTTCTCAGCATCGATGGATTCAAGTGACGGTTTGAGCATCTCCCTTCATGAACTTGCAAGACAAAGCAATGTTAACTTTCTCATTGATAATATTCCTTCAGCAAAAGGTGTATGCAATTTTGCTAGAAATAATCATTTAGACTACAAGCGATTGATTTTTTGCGGTGGAGAGGAATATGAGATCGTCGGAACAAGTGCGCCGGCAAATTTGAAGAAAGCAAAGGCTACAGCCAGACGTTTAAAATTGAAATTGTTTATAATTGGTAAGGTAGAAAAAGGAGAGGGGAAAGTATTTCTTTTGGATAGGGAGACAGGGAAACGCGTTCAGCTCGAAGAGATGGGTTATGTTCACCTAAACCATAGGAGAAAATCCGGTTAGAAGAGTCACTTCGCTGCTGTTGTTGTTGGAATTGAAGTTCCTCTTGATACCCTTTGCTACATTTCTCCAGATAATTATACCATGATCTTTTTAAATACGTATAAATAAATAAATGGCCGTCGCAGACTGGGTGTAAGTCCCAGTATCGGCCCATTTTTCTAAATCAATTTAGTTAGCCTCTATAACAAGAATAAATCCAACATTTCATTTAGATGAAATCTTGGCCACATAATAACAGGTTCAATATCATCTCCAAAAGCTAGATTCTACTCCTCGCATCGGGGCCAGCTCTAAACCCGCGGGTAACACATTAACCAAACTTCTTTAAGCCTGTTCAGTTTTGTCGGTACCAGCACGATATTTGGCAAAGGTCTGAAGAATCTTATCAAGTTTAGAAACATCAATGTCACCATGTGTTAATCGTGCTATTCTTATACACTCTCTAATGTTTGTACTCTTGAGTCTATCGAATACTGCCTCGGCAATAATAGTAGCAACATCTCTATCTAGTCCTTCCTCCCTATCCAGAATTTCCACAGCAATATTTACAAATTCTTCCTCTGTATATGGCTTGAAATGCATATCTCTAAACCTAGTTAGCAGTGGCGGTAATAGCTTCTCCGTACTATTGCATGAGGCATAAACCCATGTCTTTAGTTGAGTTGATCTTTTTTGATTGTGTTTTAATTCGGACAAGATACCGGACTCCATTAGATTCAAAAGACTTGTCTGATCTCGCTTATTCATCTTCTCTATCTCGTCTATTATGAAATACCTCGGTCGATATTCAAACAGATAATCGAATATGCCAGACTTTGTAGAACTACTCCCAACAACGTAGTATGACCTTTCTAGTTTAGTGAGTGAACTCATAAACAATGACTTGGCTGAGGCCGGGGGTCCTACCAGGAGTAGATGTACTGGCTTGTCTGCCATTATAGACATATCAAACAGTTCTTTTACATCGTCGAAACCAACAATGCCATCAAATAGACTACGTTTTTGCCCTATAGTCGGTTTAGAATATCTTCTATTACCATCAAATTCTGAAACCGGGATGTTATTACTATTCTTTCTCCAACGACCAAATACTCTCATTTCCTTTACCTACTATCTCAAATATAGATATGAATCAATCCTTTTTCAAACTGATTTAGCACTATCCTGACACTTCGTTCCTTCATCTTTTTCTTGTAGAAAAATAGTACCAATCATCTAACCCCGCCCAATCTAACCTCACTGCCATAATTCCAGTTAAATAATCCAACAATTAAGACCAACCTTGTCAATAGTAGAAAAATATAATATATTGAAGTATATTATTTTCCAAAGGTGTG
This sequence comes from Candidatus Nitrosopolaris wilkensis, assembly GCA_003176995.1. Lineage (GTDB taxonomy): Archaea > Thermoproteota > Nitrososphaeria > Nitrososphaerales > Nitrososphaeraceae > Nitrosopolaris > Nitrosopolaris wilkesensis. The sequence continues at coordinate 25,147 of QHBN01000050.1, read as the reverse complement.
ACTGAGGGCTAGGAAGTAAAATGTTTTGCGCCTTTAAGAAGGTGAGCTAGGGCATGATATTCATCTTTTTAAAGGGCCGCTACCGTCAACATATACTATTATATGGTCATCTCATGGTGTTGGGAATCTCCGTGCGACTCTATTTCTATTGAATTTGTGATAATATTAAAACAGTTAAAGGCGACGGCATTAAGATTATTCACATTTCTAACTACGTTAATATAGCCGCCAAGTAATAAAATTATCTCTCTATTCATGTCCACAGATATCGCTGAAGTTACGCAATTTAAGTGGGGGGTAGCCCATATATTCAGTAGTTATAACAATACATTAGTCCATATAACAGACGTTAGCGGCGCTGAAACGGTTTCTTTCAGTTCTGGAGGGAGGCACGTAACAGCCGACCGATATGAATCTTCACCATACGCTGCTATGAAATCTGCAGTTGCCGCTGCTGATGCAGCCAAAACAAAAGGGATCAACGCTCTCCATATACGTGTAAGAGCAGTTGGAGGTGTGGGGCCGAGGATTCCAGGCCCTGGAGCCCAAGCAGCGATTAGAGCTTTGGCGCGGGCGGGTTTCCGAATTGGTCGAATTGATGACGTTACTCCAGTTCCTCATGACACAACACGGAAGCCCGGTGGAAGGAGAGGAAGAAGAGTTTGAGATCTCTCGCTGGTACCACTCTAATCTATATACAAGAAGACATTCGTACCTCCGCGAAAAATTAAGATAATTGTTTGTTAATCAACTGATATAAAGCATTATCAGTTAGATCAAACTGAACTACGGGCCCGTGACTATACTAAAATTTTCAGCGAAATTGCGAAGAACTATGTCTACGGAGGAAGAGCTATCTGTTGGCTCGTGCCTTAAAGATTAAAAGCTGAGGTATCTTCATGGGGATATGGATTGCCTCAAACGAAAACTATCGTATAGTACCTAATAAGTGCGGTATATTACCAATTATTGATAATCCTCCCCATCCTAAAGTAGCTCCCTTGGCTATAAGGAAGGTAAAACGATCACAGAATAGCTAAAGGAAGAAACTATGTCTCAAAACGCTACTTCCTTGCGACTGGAAGACGTATCTGAACTCGAGCGATATTTGATAAGTAAACACTGCTAGATCCAGAATAGAATCTGTGTTTGACATATCCTTTTCAATTCTATACATGGTTGCAGGGAACAAGAACGAACCTATGACCGAGCTATGGGCGTTCCTCGAACTTGTGACTGACGGCAGCCAGGATTCACTATACATTCGGGATTACTTCAAAAGCTTTCTGTGAAGGTGAGGGGGTTTTAAAACGACTGGAAAGTTATTAACAGTAGTTTTTTGGGACATAAAGGGATTCTCCAAATTGTGTGACATTCTTAAAACCTATTCGACATTACTGGTTCCATTTTTGAGGGAATTTTTTGACATGGCAAGAAAAATAATTTTTGAATATGGTGGAGTATTGGACAAGTATATGGGAGATGGAGTAATGGGTATTTTTGGGTTTGAAAGTAAATCCGGAGAATGTACAGGGAATGCTATTTGTGCTGTTGCGGCAGCTCTTGAATTAAAAGATCGTTTTAAAGATCTCCAAGCAAAATGGATATGTATATGGGAAAAACATGTTCCACATACAATAACAATCGGATTGAAATGTGGAATTAATACTGGTTATGCTATAGTTGGTAACATAGGAACTAAGCGGAGAACTCAATTTACTGCACTAGGTACTACTGTAAATATAGCATGCAGGTTAACAAATCTATGTGATAGATGACAGATCATCGTCTCAGCTACTACAAAATCGAAAATTTCAAATCAATTTGAGCTAAAAAGCTTAGGTATCGTTACTGAACTTAGAAATATCCATGGCCCCTTCGAAATCTTCTCTATGCTAAAGAAGAAAAATGTTTCTTGAATTAACAAATATTGGCTCATGATGATATGAAAGAAGTCTACTTGGGAAAACCAGTACAGAAGTTGGGAGATGTCATCAGCACTTTGTTTCTGGCAATGTTAGTGGACAGAATAGATTAAACACGCTCACGTTTTCACAGAGGGTCATGAAAATAAATTTTTGCCGTTAGTGCTTTTCAGACAAGACGAGTTGAACTGTCACGCTGCTTGAATCTGCATAAAGAGTCTTAGCTTATTTGGGTTTTAATGGCAGCTCTGTATGAGGGTGTTACTAATAGAATTAATAGGAATTTGCCTCCTCAGATTAGAGAAGAACAGATGGCAACAGCAAGACTCAGAGAATGTAAAAATCAATTCTTTATTTCGACAAGAATTTGGATTACTAGCGCTTAGCAGTTTCGTCTTTAAAGTGACAGGAAATTGATAAAGAAAGAAATGGTCCTTATTTCATTTCTGAAGCAATTTTTAGGTGTGCCTCACATTTTCTTTTTTTGAAATTTATACTTAACCAGGAAACAAACTTGTCCTCAAATTTTTTACCTTTTGAATTATCAATTTGATCTGAATTAAGCTCATACAACTTTTTTACAAACTGGCTGGAGAGGAATAACTTGGCAAAATACCATCCTGCACTAGGGACCGGAGAGTCTAGAACGAAATTGCAATTATCATCGTTGTCATAATTGCAATTCTTCTGAAACTCGTATAGTACCTCTTTTGCAATTTTACTGTCGGATTCAAAATCGACAGTTACAAAGTCTATAAGAAAAGCATCGATCAATGGCATAGATTCTTTACTATGCAGTCGTGTTGTCTTCGTTTTCGTACTTCAGTTTATCAGAAAAGGAAACTAACTTACCATGATCCTCAACTCTGATACTTGTATTAACCCTGATATTCATCCCTACGGATCGGAACAATGCCAACAATTCTCCTCCTGATATCCTTTGGTTAATCTCGCCTGCTTTGACTAATTCCACAATTTTCCTTACTATCGCCCTCGTTTGAATTGGGAACTGAGATTTTGCAAGATCCAGTACTTCTTCGCCCCTATCGTACAGGTAGCTAGATATGATTTCCATGTCTGTTCGCGGTTGACTTTCCTGTTCTTTCCTTACTTTCATCTTCTCCTGTGTGGCAGCTTGCTTCTGTAGCTCTTTCATTTTTCGAGCCTTGATAATTGTGAGATCTCGATCTTCTTCCTCTGACATTAACCCTTTATCACCCCTAATGGGATTAATCTTACTACTTTGGTTGCTATTCCGAGCGAGTCAGAGACGTCTACCACGGCATCAACGTCTTTATATGCATCGGGTGTTTCTTCAACTATTCCCTCCTTCGTTAATCCCTTGACATAAATGCCCCTTGATTCTAACTTGGTTCTTACCTCTTCAACAGTATGACTTCTTTTTGCTGCAGATCTTGACATTGTTCTGCCTGCTCCATGTGCAGTTGATCCAAAACTCAAATCAAGAGACTTTTTATTACCTATAAGAATCCAACTTGCAGTTCCCATAGATCCTGGAATAATTACAGGCTGCCCTATTTCACGGTATTTTGCAGGGATTTCATGCATGCCTGCAGGAAAGGCTCTGGTAGCACCCTTTCTATGAATAACTAGATCGCGCATTCCTTCTCCATTGATGGAATATCGTTCCACTTTGGCTATATTATGGGAGACATCATAAACAAGTTTCATATCTAGCTGCTGCTCACTCATACCAAACACTTTTTCAAATGTCTTTCTTGTCCAATGAGTTATCATCTCCCTGTTGCACCATGCAAAGTTTAAAGCAGAATTCATTGCCCTTCGATAATTCTCGCCTTCTAGTGATTGATTAGGCACGCACGCCAGTTCTCGGTCGATCAATTGAGTACCGTACTTTTTCAAAGCAATTTCGGAAATACGTAAATAGTCGCTGCAGACCTGATGTCCGAATCCTCTCGAGCCGCAATGAATTAAAACAGTCAACTGGCCTTGTTCGTCAATGCCCATCGCTTTTGCAGCTCTTTCATTAACGATTTTGTCAACTTTCTGTATTTCGAGAAAATGATTACCTGATCCTAAGCTACCTAATTGTGGTACGCCACGTTTTTTAGCGATATCTGAAACGCTATCTGGCTCTGCTCCTATCATTTTTCCTCCTTCTTCACACACCTCTGCATCCTGTTCCCATCCGTATCCGCGCCCTATTGCCCAGTCTACGCCTTCTACAAGAAGTTCATCGAGCTCAGCTTTGGTCAATTTAACTCTTCCTTCACTCCCCACTCCCAACGGAATAGACCTAAAGAGCTCATTTACTAGATCTTTTAATCTGGGTTTTAGATCTCTTTCGGTCAAACTCGTTTTAATTAACCTTACTCCACAGTTTATATCATATCCTACTCCACCAGGGCTAATCACTCCCTCTTCAAGGTCGGTAGCGGCGACTCCACCGACGGGGAATCCATAGCCTTCATGTCCGTCTGGAAGAACGACAACATGTTTCTTTACCCCAGGCAATGTTGAAACATTTACTGCCTGATGAATAGTTCTGTCAATCGTCATCTTCGAAATAAGATCGTCGTTAGCATAAATCGTAACAGGCACCTTCATGTCATTAGAACCATCCATCTCTACTCGGAACTCAAACTCATTAATCTTGGTGACTTTGTGGTTACCGATTTTGGTTACTAATTCATTCATAGTCGTCTGTGGATTTGGGGAGGAGTCATTATAAGCCTTGCTTAGATAATTTACGTTCTGCTGGCAAGAACCGGGCAGATGATTTGTTGTTTCCCAATAACGTTTAATTTTCTTGTCTTCGGCGGACTTGTGTATATGCCAATTCTTCCGATTGATACAGGTCGCTACGGGAGTCCTCAAGTCAAGCGAATATTCGAAGAAAGAGACCGATTACAATATCAGCTAGAGTTTGAAGCCGCGGTGGCAAAGGCACAGGCTCAAATCAATATGATTCCTGTAAGTGTTGCAAAGGAAATTGTCAAAATAGCGAAGTCCGACAAGATTACTTTAGAACGAGTGGGTAAATTAGAAGCAATTAGCGAGCATGATACAGCTGCAGTTGTGGAAGCCTTAAGCGAGAAGTGTTCGGCGAAATCGAAGCCGTGGATTCACTACGGTCTAACGAGCAATGACATTATAGATACCACTATATCGATGCAGATGAGAGATGTCCTTCGCATTATTGAACCCAAAATTTTGAGACTTGCCTTAATTTTGGCTGACCGCTCAGTCGAATTTCGTGCACAGCCCGCAGTCGGAAGAACACATGGACAGCATACAAGTATTATCGCATTTGGATTGAAATTTGCGGTTTGGGCTGCAGAGATGGCAACTCACATTGAAAGACTTGAAGAAGGAAAAAAGCGCTTCTTGCTTTGCAAGACACTAGGTGTCGTGGGTACAGGTTCTTTAATGGGAAAGAGAGCTTTAGAGGTGCAAAAAATAGTAGCAAAGAACCTGAGTTTGCATCCCGTGGATGCGGCGACCCAGGTAATTCCGCGTGAACGAATTGCAGAGATACAATTTTTGATCACGCTTGTTGGCTGCACACTCGACAAAATTGCGACTGAAGTTAGGAATTTACAAAGAACCGAGTTAGGTGAGGTTGCAGAACATTTTAGAAAAGGTCAGATGGGAAGCAGCGCAGTTCCTGTTAAACGCAATCCTATTAGAAGTGAGAAAGTTTCTTCACTTGCAAGGCTTCTCCGATCTCTAATTGACGTTGCATTGGAGAATATCCCGTTATGGCATGAAAGAGATCTATCAAATTCGGCGAATGAACGATTTACCATTCCAATGGCTGCAATTCTGCTAGATGAAATGTTGAATTCATTAATGAGTGTCATCGCAGAACTAAAAATAAATACCCAGCGTCTCACCTCGAACTTGGACATGACGAAAGGTCAGATTTATTCGGAATTTGTTCTGGATGCGTTGGTCAAAAAAGGAGTCCCTAGGATTACGGCATACAGGGATATCCAACGGGTAGCATTTTCGGCATTGCAGAGCGGACAGCATTTCCGTGATGCCATCAAAAGGGATTCCCATTTAGCAAAGAAACTGTCGTCAGAAGAGTTAAAGTATATATTTGAACCAAACAACCATCTCGGTGCCTCATCAGAAATCATTGATCATGTCGTGAATAAGGTAAGGAATACAAGAAACAAATATTTTGATCATAAATCTAAACTTTCGCTATGAATCAATATTTGCAATTTTAAATGTTGAGTCTTTGAAATTCTTGTGGATTAGCGAACCGTACTGCATAGCCTTCTTGGGCTTTTCTGCAGCTTCGTGGGGAACACCAATCGTTAAAGCGACCTCCCTGAGGATGTGTTTCCGAATGAAATCATCGCAACCCTTGATCTTATTATCAATTGAAATCTCCAGAGCAACTGAGATAAATTTTTCTGACAGAAAAGGGTGCTTAGTTTTTATGCCAAACTCTGCTGTTATGGATTCCACCTCCTTCATGAGGATGATCTCATTTTCAATCTTTTCATGTATTAATTGCATAATTCTCGCATTACCGTATTTGTAAATTGATCTAAATCTATCGTAACCACAGAAAAGCTCATCACAACCATTTGCAGTTAAAATTAATCGTAAACCATTTTGTTGTGCGAGCATTCCAAGATAAAAAAATGCTATGCAATTTTCAATATGGGAGATATTCCCACAACCTAATTTCTGCGATATATATCTCTGTTTATTGTGGAAATCCTCTTTTTTTAACTCCAACAACTTATGAGGTAAACCCAACCTTGTCGCAATTACCTTTGAAAATTCAATATCTAGAGAACCAGGAAATCCGATAGTTAATAGTGTGACTTTAATTCCTATATCATTGCAGAGTTTTGCAAGCAAGCTACTGTCAATACCACCAGAAAAGGCGACTGCTAAAGAAGATTCTTCGTTTACAGTCTCTGTCACAGCATCGACTAAAGCGTTTTTTAAGTCCACGACTAACACAATCTGTAACTTCTAAGATAGTCTAGTTCATAAACGACTTTATTAAATTTTGGAGTATTGTATAAAATCCTCCATCCTCAGCATTCCAACTTTTGAATAAACACTACAATCGTGTGCATTCATTTTGGTTGTTGAAGTTGGCCAGTCCCGTACTGTACTTGATAGCCGCTCACATCTGCTATCCGTTGGTCTGGTCCACAGCCCACACTCTCCTACTCTCTGTTTCTTCGCTATAAACAATGCATTCTATTATTTTGAGTGTACAGTGGTGGTCAATAGCAAGCCTTCTCTGCTTAGCCAACCTGAAAGACATAGAGTAAAATCGTTTCAGGCAGCAGTGATACACAGCTAATATGTTGGAGCCGATCCAGGACATGATTTCATCATCGATTTTATAAATTGCAGCTGTATTATTTTTAGTCATTCAGTTGCCAAATCTATCTTTCTGAAGTCATCCATTACTCTATTCCCACGTTACTGTTGTTAATGTGATACTTTATGGCTTTGTCAGGATTGTTAGATCACTTGGTTTAGCCCTGTCCAAAGATAGTAGGAATATATAAGATCAAATTATATAATCTAATGCTTGGCATTAGATATTGATCAGTACATCTTATTCACAATTTATCCTGCAGCGGCTATTTTCGGACTCGGATTTTTTGCAAGGAAGGCAAAGATAAGTGAATCGTGGAAATATGTGTTCCAGGCCTCAGCCAGTATTATATTTTCAATAATTTATTTCGAAGCCGTACCAAATGGAGGGGCACAAGGCCTTGCCGCAGTATTATTCCTCTTTGGTATACTCCTGCTCTTCATGGCGCGAAAGTATATGATACATCCGGAAACGAAAGGACTGGAGGAGCGGACTGCCGCTTCAGCCAACGAATCCTAGATTTCGCACCAAACTACTTGAGGAGCGAGTTGGATAGGTGACCGCCACTTACCACGCCGAGATCTAATTCTCAGTCGCCCCGCCGCAAATCTAAATTGAACATCGAGATAAAATCAAATTCTGAACGATGATCGATTAGAGAATCGATAAACTATCGTTGTATACTTTGTTATTCTAATTATGCCGTCCCAGAAGAAGGATTGTCTTAGCTATTCTCCAATATTTTCATAATAAATACGTGAAATATCTCAAAGCTCTTTGTATAAAATTGATCCTTAGTGTGGAATAATACAATTATATTATATTATAGCATCAATGTGCAAAAAATCTAATAGCAACCGCTTATAAAGCATGTTTCAATCAGCTTCTCGATGTATTCAAAAACAAAAGCAGCAATGGTTAGTAGTTTGGCTCTCGTAGCAGTAGCAATGCTTTTTGCAACAGGTCCGCTTGTTGTCAACCACGCATTTGCCTACGGCTCACATCACCACGACTATCATCACCACCACAGCCATCATCACCACGACTATCATCACCACCACAGCCATCACCACTATCATCACCACCACAGCCATCATCACCACTATTACCACAAATACCATCACTGATAGCGCAAAACAAAAGATGACTTAGTCTCAACCTTTTATTTTTTATGCTCGCTTCGTAGCAGCATTCTGACGTTACAAAATTTACGAGTACCTATACTTACATTAAATTATGATTTCTGAAAAGAAAAGTTCCTGTGAGCAGGAACCAATTAAATTGAGTCATATGAAAAAATTACAAGTTTGGTCACAAGTTCGCTAGAGGGATAATCCAACATTCTCTTCGGTTCGTTTGTATTGGGAATCTACTACGAGTTGGCTGTACATCCTATTAACATAGCCCTGAATGATTGCCTTTTCTCTTGGTTTGACCCGAAATCCTATCGTTATCAGGTCTTCTTGTTTTTCTACACCCTGCCCCTTAGAGGGGACTTGTGCTGGTTTGCTGCCAGGGGGCGGTCCTAATTCGGTAAAGTCTATACCAATGTTATTACTCACTGAGGGATAAATTCGATAACCTGACTTTACGATATTAAGTTTAATGCGGCATTTTTTGTCTACCCACATCTTCCCGGGAGGTCATATTACAACTTTCTGCAGATTCTTCTATAACACCCGAGAGGGTTCATTCGCACGCTCATAGGTAACGTTTGTTTTTAAGTTTTTGTGTAAAATGTACGAAAATTTACGCTGCCGCCCTCCAGGGAGGGTACGCTGGCCCTCTAAGCAAGTTGTATACAGATAACAAACTATATGAAGTTCGCCGCTGCAAGGCAATAGTATTCGCGATCGAGGATATTACTAACAACAATAATGAATACACATAAGAATCAAATTTACATTTCGCTCAATGGGACTAGAATTCAATACAGAAATATTCATGGGATAGAACCTACTACAGGATATCGAATTACTCCCTACCATGGGATTTGAGATGGCGATTGTTGCAGTTTGTGGCCTTCCTCCCGGGAGGAAGGCCACAAAGTAGTAGGTATTGGCGTACAGACTGACAAAGATTGTTAGGATTCTCCACTAATGAGCGAGTATCTTTTACAGTAACGCATAGACATTCATAACCAGCGTTGTGTAAGAAACAGATGGGAATTCAAAGTTAGAGGAAAAATAAAGGATTAATCTCTATATATAACGAATTTATTGGTAGATGAAACGTAAACTATCCCAGCCACCTCAGTTTCTGCATAGGACTGTCTATTGTCTTCTCTGAAATCACCCGTTATAAGAGTAGCGATGGATAGAATGGCATCTGGATGATCCAACACAGCGTCTACAATATATTGGGTTATCTTCTTCACGTCATGGTTTTCTGAATGTTTTTAGAAAGATCAATTACATTTGCTTTAGAGGGGACATTTTCATCTACTTTTCATAAAACAAATTGGCCTTCGCCTTCCCAAGAGGAATAGCGATAGTTTTATACAAATTCCAAAATCCGTGATTAGTATTAGCAACACCCTTAAGGACAAAATCCGCAGTTTTTTTATTCTATTTCGCATTAATTTTATTCTATTTACGAGAGTACTCGAATAACAGGACACGTAAGTAACTATTTATCTATATTGCTGCCTGAGCCTAATTCGAAGACGAGAAACTTACACCAGAAATATTGAATAAACTTATCGTCATGATGGGGTGATTTCGAGTAATCGTAAATTAATGACATATAATCCACAATCGAGGAATTCAGCAACGAAAAGGAGCGCGACATAGATAGTGACCACAGATCGTGCGAGATAGGTTGTTCTTGAACGCATGGATTGAACATTTGCGCTGCCTTCATTTCCAGACTCGATTTGCTTTCTTGTTAATATGTTATTAGTTCTGATGTGTCAAATATGTCAAAAGTGTATCAACAGCGTGGATAGTTCTTAGAAAGAGAATTATGCCGTAAGTTATTATAAATGCAACTAACCGCGAATAATACCTGGGAATTATAAATGCTTGTAATTATTTATGTTAGACTATCCACATTATCAGAAGAAAGGTTTTAATTCACTCTTATATTCAGCTATCCTTGAACAAAGTATGTTCCTAAGTCGCCGCAGGATTGTTCTTATCGCAGCAATCGCAGCAGTTGCGATAACAATTATTTTCTTGCCGTTGATTCTTACTATTACTCTTCCAACTAATCTAAATACGGTAAGCATATCTCTTGCCAAGGTAGAGGTCGTAAATGTAACTGGCAGTGGTTTGATCAATCTAAATGTATTTTTTAGCGTTCGCAATCCGACCGACACGACATTGACAACTTCCGGAATCGATTACCAGCTGTTCGCAGATGGAACTCTGTTAGGTCAAGGATCATTGTCCTACGCGGATGTTCCAGTTAATGGAAGACCTCAACTATTCTCGAACACTACAATAACAATACAATCGCAATTCCCAGTTGTTAACTCTCATTCTAATTCCCAGATCTTCAAAGTAATACAAAATCAGGCAACACTCAAGCAGATCAAATGGAGAGCCGAAGGTGTAGTAGATCTGGATTCAGGAGTTAGTTCAGGATCAAAACAGTTTAGTACTATTCTTTAATCTAATTTAGTATAACAAACACGGCTCAGATTACCACATCCTGTCGCATAAATGACAGTAAACACTGCACTTGTAGAAATCGTCATGAGGTCTGGCGCGTAGGCTAACACTAACGCACTCGGAGAACTCCAAAAGATGTGGATCTCACAAGTAATTTCTAATTTATTATGCAATGCCTTGAAATCCACAAAATGTGAAATGATATATTTTAATCTATAAGAAAAAGATAGTTGTAGGGTAATGGAATTTATTGTAAGTGTAAAGAATACTGGTACTGGCATTGATCCAGAGATATTTCCAAGACTATTTACAAAATTTATTACAAAGTCAAATAGGGGGAACTGGGTTAGGCCTCTTCCTGTGCAAAAGTATTTTTGAGGCACATGGAGAGGTATGGGCTAAAAACAATGCTGATGGTAAAGGATCAACATTTGCAATTAGAGTACCATTGATAATTCGACAAGGTATGCCTATCCGTAGCACCGCCACCATCACTGCTATGATCAATGATTCTGAAGAAAGAATTAAGAAAAAGCGAGGTGATGCTAGTCGTTATTCTAACTTCCATAGAACAAAAATGAAGCGGATACGACTATGACCATATCGTTACTTTCAAGGCGGGATTGGAGCTTGCAGGATTTGAATTTGACACATATACTGATTCAGCTACTGCATTTTCTAACTTCAAACCGGATTACTATGATCTATTGTTAATTGATATTAAAATGCGCAAGATTAATGCATACGGAAATATAAGAAAGATAGACGATAAAGTTAAAGTATGGTTTATTACTGCACACGAAATATATCACAAAGCAGTAATAGACTCATTAGAGACTTAAACGGACATTTAATATTCTGAAGAAAACTTTGAATCTAATATAACGCTTCGCTTTATCAATCCTTAGTTACTTAAAAACTTGCGGGCTCATCAATGCACGAATGTATTAGGAGACTCATGGCCATGCCCATCATGAGGGCATACTGCCAGCTAAAGCCATTGCACTAGCCGATGGCTACACTGGAAATTATTATTCCATCTGTTCTCAACGTGTGAAATTCCAGTTGGAAGACATGTACTGTATTTACAGTTCCAGTATATGGATTCGTATATATGGTGCGGTCACCGGGATTTGAACTCCCGCTCTATCTTTAACAAGGTAGAGTCCCGGGTTACGGGCTGTCCTCGTATTCATGGACATGAAATACCTGGAAGGCCAGTGTCCTGACCAAACTAGACGATGACCGCACACATACGTCCAAGTAGCCGAGCATATCGTGGATATTAAATCTTAACGATTTAATCTGACTACTATGCATGCACAATCGCTATTTTTCAGGGAATATGTGGTTTAGAAGCATATTGATTGCTTTATCTTTTGCTTTCTTTTTGTAATACTCAGAATTTTTTCTTGGAGCTTCAAACGCCCTTTCTTGTTCAACTTCTTGGACAGGTCTGTGATCTAAAGCTCCCTCGAATTGAACTCTATATTCCTTAAACTTGGATACTACAATAGAGTCGTAAATATCTCTTTGCCAAACAGAGCCGACGAAATAGATATGGGGAGGATTAATCCGCGATTTAATCATATCTAGAACTCGGTCAAAAGTTTGGGCAATATTCTTTGGGCTGGAGTCTATCGCAATTATTTTTTCGTCAACTCCTTCTTTTAGCAATGCTTCTTTAACCACTCCCACGGATTCTGGGTTTGCGACAACGACTATTGTGGTTTTATGTTTATCTGGCTTCGAACGTGTAATAATCCTCAGCATGTCCAGACATACTTTTACCCGTTCGAGCATGTAATCAGGTAAGCTTCGTCCATCTGCGGATCTTTCTAGATATATTGCATAGAGTATGACCAGATTGCCCTCCGTAAATCGGTGTTCCGACATAATGTCTATTGCGGGTCATCATATGTTTCACATTTATATATTACCAGTAGATGCTAGCATGGCATTAAACGACCTATTCTTTGTTGATAGACGAAAGCTGCGGATGTTTAGTGGAGGGCTAAAAAATTATGATGTTGATGAAAACCTCGGACTCACTAAGTACCGTGAATTATTCTGTTTTTCGATAAGAACTACTTTCTATTGGAGCAAATAAGAGCACTTTCTGTGCGAGAAAAGATTAATTGTATATCTACTTCAACCTTTAATACTACCAAGAAGCGACTTTTTTTGGAGCGGAAACTTGCCTTTCCAACTCGTCTAAACGTTGTACTGTCTCAGGATTCCCGCGTAACTCAGAAAAAGATTTGTCGTATCTGATTCTTTGCATGACCGCCAGAACATCTTCGATTGCCACACCATGTTTTATGTCGTATTCTATCTGCTTAGCGCAGCTCGCAATAGTACCGTATTTTTTGAAATTACGCTTTTCAAAAGATGACGCACCAGGAGATATGCCTTTGATAAAACGGATGATAACCTTTTCGACATGTTCTAAATGCCAGTCTTTCATGGCAAAATTGTTGGGTTTCATTAGGCGTGTCCCTTTCAACCTTCTATTACCAAAAAAGGATATTTAAATTGATGTGCAATAGATTAATCGCGTTATCAGCAAATGTATCACTATGCTCATATTCAGCTCCGACTTTCATCCAGATCAGCCTCTAATGTGGATGCAATAAAAGTATATAACAGATGATGGCGTACATCCAATGGCATGCAACTCGACTACGAATTATTAGATGATGTAAATCTCAAAATTTTGGACAAGTTAGGTGAGGATTCGTCAACACCATTCGTAGAAGTTGCAAAACAAATAGGGGTATCTGACGCGACAATACACATAAGGGTCCGCCGAATGGTTGATGCAGGAATAATCAACAAGTTTACGCTATCTGTTGATAATGATCGACTTGGATATGATCATCTGGCATTCATGGGTATCAACACTGAACCGGGTTCTGTAGAAAGCGTAATTCTTAACCTTTGCTTCGTGGATGAGGTATTAGAGGTTCATGAAATGCATGGTACCTTCGACCTGATATTAAAGATCCGTGCTAAGAATTTAGAACAGATGAGAGATATTGTTGAAAATAAAATCCGCACACTACCACATATTCTAGAAACTGAATTGATGCCTGTATTGAAATCAAGAAAAGAGGAACAAATAGTCTCGTTAAAAAAGGACATTGCTACCAAGGCAGAGTCTGCAGAGCGAGCGGCGCTTCGTTAAATAACAAGAACTAGATCTAAAAGCAAATTTCTAATAACGAATTTCGCATTTGCACAAATACTATAATAGAAATTCATCCAAGTGCATCCATATCACTCTGTGCTCGAGAACCATTCAATCAATTACAGTAGATTCGGGTGATATCTATAGCATTGTGAGCCTTTCATTTTACGGACTAGCATTCCTTCCTGAAACAGTATCAAGCATTTCTTGTTCTCTGCTCATCGGGTTTTCGATTGCCGATTCTATAATTTTTTCAGCTTTACTAATATTTCTTATGCGTCTTTTATGTACAATGATTTTTTGAGTTCGGCAGAGTATAAAGGGAAATTACTTTGTTTAAAATTTAGAACGGAAAGTTCTTGTGCCACTTCGGAGTACGATGTATTCTATCTTTTAAGAAAATTCTCGACTTTCTCTCCAAACCTTTACTTTCTAGCTTTCTGGTTCCATCATTCCGGCGCATCAGCACTAAAGTTGTATGGACTGAAATATGTAAGTCTATGTAGATAAATCCCATTGCAAAAACATTTTCGGCCAAGCAGTGTGCTAGCCCAACAATCAGTCCAAATAACGATTTTTGTTATACTTATTCATAACCAAGCCCGGGCGGAAAAAGCCATGAGCAAATAACTATATTAGTAGTTTACAAAACTCCTGGAATCGCGTCGAAGGAAAAATGCGTAAAACATTGGACTCGATGTAGGAGATGAGAATACTCTTGGGCGTTTCGGACTATGACTTGAACAACGATCATATAAGGATATGTCGAAATGGATAATGATACATTATTTCAAGAGTGTTACATTTCGAATTCTGCTGTGGTAGGCTATGGCTATTGTGTTGACAGGGGCGATACTATCGCTACAAGCGTATTAGATAGATTAACCCTTGGAAGAAAGAGGAAGAATGACTAAATGAACAAATGCTCCCAAAGATGTTATTTTAGAGCTGCATATGTATAATGATCTATCATACATCGGCGTACATAGAAAATTCGTGAGGATGCGGTCTCACTGCTACTTCATTGTGTTCTTTCACTTCGTGTTCAATTATGCTATCGATGGCGTCGTCGCCGAAGATCGGTTTCAGGAATGCTCTATCACTGTCTAGCGCCTCATACGCTTCTCTTAAACTTGCAGGCAGCTGCTTAACCCCAAGTTCCCTACGTCTCTGTGGGGTCATTTTAAAAATATCTTCATCGACGGCATTACCCAATGGTTTCTTCTTCAGAATACCGTCTAGTCCAGCAGCAACCATCGCGGAGAATGCAAAGTAAGGATTGCATGAGGGATCCGGGGCCCTGAACTCGATTCTCTTCATCGCGGCAAATTTTCTGCCTTTGTAATGGGCTGGGATCCTGATTATTGCTGATCTATTACCCCTGCTCCATGCAATATATACAGGCGCTTCATAACCCGGTACCAACCTTCTGTATGAGTTGGTAGTCGGTGCGACAATTGCAGCCAATGCATATGCATGGTCTATGATCCCTCCCCCAAAATACCGAGCAGTTTCTGACATTTCCGCATATTCGTCTCTGTCATCAAAAAAGAGGTTCTTCTGCTTGTCCCAAATGCTAACATTAACATGCATGCCTGAACCGTTATCTAGTGCAATCGGCTTAGGCATCATCGTAGCAATCATGTTATTTTTTTTTGCAATATTTTTAACAATATACTTGTAGCTTTGGACAGAATCGGCTGCATTCACGAGTGTGTCGTACCGAATATCAATTTCGCATTGGCCCGCTGTTGCGACTTCGTGATGATGAGTATCGCAAATGATACCAAAATCGTTACTGAGAACGTCTACACACTCATTTCGATAATCCATCAGAGTGTCACCCGGAGCGCTTGGAAGATATCCTTCTTTAAGTCTTAGGACGTATCCTACGCCCTCAGTAGACCAAGGCGCTTCTCTTGAAGTTATATTATAACTCTGGCCGTGATAAGGTGTCATAGTGTTTACTTCGAGTTTATCAAAGACAAAGAATTCAACTTCAGGCCCCCAAAAAGACGACTCATAGCCTTTTTCTCGAACATATTTGGCCGCCTTGGTTGCGATCCCCCTGGGGTCGCGCGGAAACGGATTTCTCTCTGAACCGCCTGTTAGGATATCACAAATTAGCCTTGCTGTGGAATCCTTTTCAATCCACGGAATGGTGGCGTATGTCGATGGATCAGGCCTAAGAATTAGATCTGATTCGTGGATCTCTGTAAAACCACGGATTGAAGAGCCATCGAGTTTTGGAAGACCATCCTCGAAGTCTTCTTTGTGAAACATGTTAGATGCCATAGTTGTGTGATGGAATCTTCCGGTAAGGCCGGTAAACTGCAAATCAAGAAACTTGATCCTTTCATTCTTTAACTTTTGCATAACTTCTTCGGCTGTAAATGACAAAGGTTCAATTTTGCCGTCAATTACTTTATAGGGCAACCGCAGTATCTGTTATGATAGCAATTAATGTCATAATTAAGCTTTCAAGTCGTATGCCATTATCATGACCGATTCAGCGGTAGAGTCTGTAAGCAAGTTGAGGTTACAAACGTCCTCAAACTTTCGCGCACCCCTTATACTCAGCTTCAGAAGACCAAAAGCATTCTTGTTTCTTATTTTATGTCGTAGATGCCTAAAATGTCAAAATTTGGACTCTCTCGGATGGATTCTGTAGCGGCTAAGATTATTTATTGTGCCAATGTCCCTTGTGAAGTTCTCATCCACTGAAGAGAACTTTCTCTTGTCTGTAAGCGTGGTCTACTTTGTCCTGCAGTTTTTTTCGTTATTCAATTTATTATTGCTTATTGTAAAGGAGGCATATAATACAATTAAACGATTTTGTTCAAGGTTGACTGACAAATTTTATTTGTTATTTCATTTCTTGTTCTTCCCAAGCCCGACAGATTCAGAGGAAGATCTATCAGTTAATAGGAGGTACAATTATTAATTGGAATTTTTATAGTCCGCACCTGATAGATGTGATAGCTTGAATATGTGAATATCCTTGGTTGATTTCTAATTGTTCTTATTCATGTCTGCAACTGCAACAGGCTTCCTCGTAATTTTATTCATTTTTTCCTCTATAAAATTCAAAGGCAAATACAAAAATTGTACCGGCTATCCTGTCTTTACTTTTCTTAAGGATTATTATCTTTATAAAGATAGATTGCTTCTCATTTATACAAATGCTTACCATGCCAATTGCGTTTCATTGTTCTAATGCAGTACAAGTTGTTAAACTGTCTATCATTGTTTGCCGAACTTTTCTATGATGGCAGCCATGCATTTAGTTGCCTTGTTAAGGAGATCAATTCTTGCGAATTCATTCGGTGAATGGATTCGTGCATAACTAGAGGTGCTTCCTACAGAGACACATGGAGCACCGAGCATTTTAACAAACGAATGCATGGGTCCAGTTCCAGAGGATGAGACGCTAACGATAGGTTCTGTTCCAAAAGCTTCCGTCGCGGCATCTTGAACCTGTTTTACAAAAGGTTGATTGATAGGTGTTCTAGATGACGATTCTCCATGAATAAATTTTATATCGATATCACCGCCAAACCCATAATTGTTTAAATGCTTAATTAGTCGCTGGAATTGCCTTGTGGGGTCCATATCGGGGACCAACCTAAAATCAATTTTAGCCATAGCAGTCGAAGGAAGAACAGTTTTCGCACCTTGACCGACATACCCTGTTACAAGGCCAGCAATATTACATGTTGGCATACCCACTAAAGCCTTCCTTGCTTCAATTCCTCGCGCGTTGTTTACGAATTTGTCGACACCGTACTGCCTTTTGAATTCCTGTTCATCGAACGGTTCTCGAGAAATACTATCCAATTCGTCCGAGGTAAATTCCCTTACCTCGTCGTACCAATCCTTGATCAAAATTTTTCCATCCCTGTTTCTTATGATGTTTAATGCTTCGACCAGACGCCATGCAGGATTTTCAATCAATACTGCCAAGCTAGAATGAACATCTTGTGAAGGTCCTTTTGCTACTAGCTCCACATAAAGTAGCCCCTTCATCCCTAGGCTTATTATTGGTTTATTTTTTTCGTCAACATATCCGAATTCCCAAATTACCCAGTCGGCTGCAAGTTTCTGTCTGTATTTGGAAAGGTACTTCTCTATGTTCACGCTCCCAATTTCCTCTTCACCCTCTATGATGAATTTTATATTACAGGGTACATCGCCTGTTTCTTTTAGAAAATACTCTACAGCCTTAATACGGGTTATTAGCTCGCCTTTATCGTCCGCAGAGCCTCGCCCGTAGATATAATTACCCTCCACCTTACCACTAAATGGATCTGTATCCCAAAATTCTACAGGCTCTTCTGGTTGGACATCATAATGGTTATAAAACAATAGAGTCTTCGCGTCCGGATTCATCTTCGATTTAGCTTCACCGTAAACTATTGGAGCGATAGCTTCTTGATTCTGATTTGAGTCATGACGATCGAGATTTAACACTTCCGATTTTATTCCTGCTTTGACCATAATCTGGGATACTAAGCTAGCGCATTCATTCAAGCCCTGCTTTTTTGCTGAAATACTGGGTTGTCTGATTAAGGTTTGAAGGTCAGAAATGAGGCCCTTCATTTCAGAGTCCACCGCGGCACTAACACTCTCGTTCAACAATCTGCAGCTTTACAGAATCAAATTAAATGCTTTCTAGTTCGTTTATCTCCAATCATATATATTGATATTATGGACAATCAGGCTCAGTAGAGCAACATGCATTTATAACCATCCTGTCTTTTTTCTATTTTCTATATGTCTTCGTCGTCGTCATTGACTAGGGATGAGCAGCGGGTATTTCTTTCTCCGCAATCCATAGCTGTTATCGGTGCCTCTGAGAAGGCAGGAGTCGGGAATGCTATATTTTCTAACATAGTAAACGGATACAAAGGAAAAATCTATCCGATCAATCCTTCCAGTAGTACAGTATTAGGCATCAAGGCTTACAAATCTGTCCTCGATGTGCCAGAAGACATCGATCTCGCCGTGGTTGCAACTCCTAACAGAATCGTGCCTGCCGTAATGGAAGATATAGGCAAAAAAAAGATTAAGGGTGCAATTATTGTGACTGCTGGATTTAAAGAAGTTGATGAACAGGGTGCAAGATTAGAAAAAGATATTGAGTCAATTGCGAAAAGCTATGGAACTCGAATCATAGGTCCAAATTGTCTCGGAATTATGAGTTTATCTGAAAGCAATATTATGAATCTAACATTTTTAAAAATTACCCCGAAGTATGGTGGAATAGCGCTTTTATCTCAGAGTGGCGCAATTTGTGCAGCGACAGTGGAAGACGCGATAGAACAAGGAATCGGCTTTTCAAAAGTGATAAGTATGGGCAACAAAGTGGATATGGATGAAAATGATATTCTCGAATTATTGGCTGACGATGCCGACACCAAAGTTATCGTGATGTATCTTGAAGACATTCACGACGGAAGGCGATTTATGGAAATTGCAAAGAGAATCATAATGGAAAACAAGAAACCGATCATAGTGCTAAAAGCGGGACGAACTCCTGAAGGGGCAAAGGCCGCGATCTCCCACACAGGTGCACTCATGGGCCCTGATGAAATTTATGATGCACTTTTTGTTCA
Source organism: Candidatus Nitrosopolaris wilkensis (assembly GCA_003176995.1). Classification (GTDB taxonomy): domain Archaea; phylum Thermoproteota; class Nitrososphaeria; order Nitrososphaerales; family Nitrososphaeraceae; genus Nitrosopolaris; species Nitrosopolaris wilkesensis. Next base: position 5,459 of record QHBN01000050.1, on the reverse strand, counting down.
ATCTCGCGTAATTAGAGTAGATACCATGCAAGAGCTTTTTGAACTATCCACTGCCTTTTCAAAACAGCCCACGCCCCCAGAGCAAGGCGGAGTTGTAATAGTTTCTAATGCGGGTGGCCCCGCCATCATCTCTACTGATGCATGCTCAAAGTACGGCTTGAAAATGGCAGATATATCATCATCGAGAGAAGCAATTGCTAAGGTAATACCGCCACATGGGTCGGCAAGAAATCCAATAGATATAGTGGGAGATGCCGACTTTAATCGGTTTGAGAAAGTCCTTGTTGAAGTGATATCAAATCCGAGTGTCGGATCGATAGTTACGATGTGTACACCCTCAGCTACTTTAGATTATGACGATCTGGCTAGAATAATCGTTAAGACATCGAAGGGTAGTGGGAAGACAATGCTTGCTGCATTAATGGGGCTTGCAGAGGGTACTAAAAATAAGGAAATTCTCTCCGAGGGAGGGATTCCACACTTCATGTATGCTGAATCGGCTATCCAAACTCTAGAAGGAATGCATCGCTTCAGAGATTGGTTAAAAAGACCCGCCGGTAGACCAAAGGTATTCAACGCAGATAAGAAAAAAGTAAGGACACTTTTTGATAATATGAGGAAGTCTGGGAGAAAGAACTTGGTTGAAGAGGAAGGTTATGAAGTCCTGGCAGCATATGGTTTCACTACTCCAAAAACCGTTCTCGCGGATAGCGCAGAGTGCTGCGTAGATGCGTCTAACAGCATCGGTTATCCGGTCGTAATGAAGATCGCATCTCAAGACATTATCCACAAATCTGACGCAGGAGGGGTCAAAGTTGGGCTTGCAAATGATGAACAAGTGCGGACAGCGTTTAATGCTATATTACAGAATGCGAAGACGTACAAACCAGATGCGAACATTAAAGGAGTACTAGTTCAGGAGATGGTAAGATCCGGCAAAGAAATAATCCTTGGTGCCAAGCAGGATCCAATATTTGGTCCACTTGTTATGTTCGGTCTTGGTGGGATATATGTAGAAGTTCTTAGAGATGTTGTCTTTAGACTGGCTCCTATAGATGAGAACGAGGCCAATCGAATGGTTCACTCAATAAAAACACTTAACCTGTTGAAGGGTGTCAGGGGGGAAAAACCCTCGGATCTTGGAGCCCTAGTGGATAGTCTGCAGCGCCTTTCTCAATTGGTGACTGAATTTCCTGAGATCGAAGAATTTGATATAAATCCGCTGCTGGTATTAGAAGAAGGCAAAGGAGTACGGACAGTAGATGTTAGAATAAGTCTCAGGAGTTAACCCAACTTCTTTCCGCACTCTTCACAGAAGACGGCACCCTCTTCGTTCTGGTAGCTACATGATGCACATTGGGAGGGATTGGTGGCAGAAGTACGCACTCTTTCATCGAGGAGTACGATGTCTCCAATTTTCGAAATATTCTTCCAAAAAACCTCTTCTGTCACCACAGTCTCAGAATTCTTGTAATTCTTCTCCTGCTTGGAGATTTTTATACTAATATCCATGTTTCCTCTTGGCGACTTACGTAGTCCAATTTCTAAAACCCTGCCCACTAACATAGCTTCGCTATCATACGCAGTCATGCCAACTAAAGATTGAATTGAAATGAATCCCCCCTGTGCGGCTTCGGTTGTTGCTGTTGTCGTCGCGGCTGCCTCTGGTCCTACTCCCGTTGCTATTGGTGCTTGAGGACTATTAGTATCAATCTCGCTCATTGATTCTTGCGCGTAAGCAGCTGTGCTCTTTTTCTCATCATTAGTACCAGAATCTCGTTGTTGTGCTTGTAACTTTTTAATTGTAGCTGACGTATCTGTTGGCTCCTCAGGAGAATTGAATTTGCGGTATTGAGCTATCGTATTGTTGCATCCCGTGCATCTGTACTCCCCTTTTTCAATTAAAGTGACTCCTTCACCGACCTCTTCATTAGGTTTTTCATAATTAATCGTTGGAGTACCTTGAAATTCCTTTTCGCATTTGTTACAATAATATTTTGAAAACCTATCCTCATTCAGTCTACCCACTCCTGCAAGAAACAGATCAGGACCTCCAAGGTTGCCCTTCTTTTGTTCGTCGTCAGTTACTTTCGCAAAAACGTGACCGCCAGAGCCACGCAACTTCTTCACGGATAAATCGTCGCCTTCAATCATCATTTATGTATACAATCTCTAAGACGAAACAATCGTATTAGTATTTCGTATTTGTTAAGTTAGATTGCGGAATCTGCACGTAGATTGCTCACAGGTCATATCCAGAAAGAACAAAACTAATATGATGAGCCTATCGTCTTTTTCTTTTGGCGAGGTTTTTATGAAAAAAAATGTCATCTTTTTATCGTTGCATATTTCATATTCGACTGTCTTATACGATTCCTAGCTGCTTATTCCCACGGAAGCTTAAAAACACCTGTTGTCGGCCTTCTTATACTGTAACCTTAAAACGTTAATGTATATACAATCAGTTGATATAACTGGCGTTGAAGGTTAAGAATTAGTTTGGCTACAATCACATAAGAAGGTTCACTTACTCATCTGGTTACATACATCGGTAAATTTTTATCTCCGTATACCTTATATTTGTGTTACTTATATAAAATGCGAGCAAGAGATATACGGCGGATCTGTTAAGTAAATAAAAAATTGCTTCTCGCGTCTTCCGTGACTTTTGTAATAATGTGAGAGGACTAAGAAATTGAAAACTTTCAAAGAGTTAGGGATGAGTACGGAGATAGTTAGAGCTCTCGATGAAAACGGCTTTGACATGCCTTTTCCTATTCAAGAGACAGCCATACCATTTATTTTAAAAGGTATCGATGTTATAGGCCAGGCACACACAGGAACAGGTAAGACAGCGGCTTTCTCTTTACCCATATTAAGCAGATTAAAGCGCAACGGGCCAGTACAAGCCCTAATAATAGCACCGACAAGGGAGCTAGCAGTTCAGATAACCACCGAAATTAATAAGTTTGCAAAATATATCAACATTAAAGCAGCATCCATATACGGTGGACAAAGCATAAAGCTTCAACTGGATCAATTAAAGAGGGGAGTCCAAATAGTAGTTGCAACTCCTGGCAGGTTGATTGACCACCTAAAACGCGGTTCAATCCAGCTAGATGCTGTGAGGTTTGTAGTGCTTGACGAAGCCGACAGGATGTTGGACATGGGCTTCATTGATGATATAAAGTTCATCTTGTTTTATGTAAGTGAAGATAGGGAGACGTGTCTTTTTTCTGCGACCATGCCCCCCGAGATTTTGAGACTAGCGCAAGACTATATGAAAGAACCTCGAGAGATCAGATTAAATGAAGAGGAGCTGAGCCTTGATACAATCGATCAATCTTATTTGATTGTCCCTGAGAAGGAGAAATATAAGCATCTCTGTAACTTTATTAGAAAAAGGGATCATAAACAGACTATAGTTTTTGCTGCCACGAAGCAAAGGACACAGAGACTCGCAGCGGAATTGAAACAGGAAGGATTCAAAGCAATAACAATTCACGGTGACCTTTCTCAAAAACAGAGAGATATCGCAATGTACAGGTTTAAGAAGGGAAATGAAGACATTCTGGTTGCTACAGACATAGCTGCAAGAGGAATAGACGTCCCCGCCATTGGTCATGTGATAAACTATGATATTCCTGAGGATCCATTGATGTACTTCCATAGAATTGGAAGAACTGCGAGAGCTGGAGCAACAGGAAGAGCTATCTCATTAGTTTCACAGGACAGGGTTGAGAATTTTGGAAGAATTCTTAGACAAACGCAACACCGCATCCGTAAACTTAACGAAGAGATGGGAATTTCAGTTCCTGTCGTCAGGCAGCAGCAACAGCGGCGTCGGTATCATAGTTCAAGTTATCAGCCACGACAAGGGTATGGCGGAGGCAGTAGGTCCAGGGCCAGTTTTGGATACAGAAGGGGGTATGGTGATAGAAGACATACGAGCAGCAATGGCAACAGTTATCGTGGTAGCAGCAGCGATGCTTGGGGTAGACGCGGCAAATTTGAGAAAACAAGATAATCCATCGCCTGGATGCGAATCTACACATATTAGAGTGGCATTTTAATACAGTCGGTGTGTAATTGCGGCTTGGATGCGAGGAAAAGATAATCTAATATATGAAAAATTTTACTTAGTGAGATAAACGCAATGCTAAAGCATGATGCAACAATTGCCTAGAAATCTCATGTTAGCTTAAAATCCCTTTGTATCGCTAACTATATATCCAAAAATAGCAATACGTACGTATGTACATGCCCTCGGCTGAATACGAAGATTCTTTTGTTAAAATTGCAGGTCTGATTGGGGGAGAAGAGTACCTAAAGGTTGCTCGTGGACTTCTAAATACAGATGATGCTACAGATGAAGAGATTGCAAGTGCCACTGGTCTGAGGATTAATATCATAAGGAAAGTCCTTTACGATATGTTTGGTAAGGCTCTAATCACAGGAATCAGAGTAAAGGACGAAAAAAAAGGTTGGTTCGTATATAGATGGAGAGCAAAACAAGATCAGGTAGATAGTTTTATTGATAATCAAAAGAAAAAGATCCTTGACAGATTGCAGATCCGTTTAGAGTATGAAGAGTCTTCGGAGTTCTACCACTGCGGAAATAAAGATTGTCCGCGCGTGAAGTTTGATTCGGCGGTAGAGTTGTTCTTTAAATGTACAATTTGCAAAGGGCCGCTTAATATGGTTGACAACGGTAGAGTAAAAGAAGCACTTCGCTACAAGATCGAGCAGCTTACTGCCGATATATCTTTAAGAAAGCAATAGACTTTTTTGGTACTAGCGTCTGCCTTGTCTCTACCACAACAGTTTTGTGTTCAGTTGTTCTCGCAAACAACTGAAGCCAAGTAGTTAAATATTACTCAGCGGTATTGTAAAACCAAATGGTAAATAAATACTCTGTTGCAAGAACAACAGAAGAAGCTGAAGTAGTCAGTATCTGGGAGGTATTAGGAAGAAGATGGTCTTTGTTAATCTTAAAGAATCTCTGCACCAAAGAAGTAATACGTTTCAATGAATTCAAAAAACTCTTGTCAGGGATTAGTAGTACTGTTTTGGCTGATAGGTTATTGGAGCTCGAACGCGAAGGCCTTGTATCTAAAAAGATTTACCCACAGATTCCACCAAAGGTTGAATATAGTCTAACTATTCGGGCGAAAGAGCTAGGAGTAATACTAAGAGAATTGGGAAAATGGGCTAGCCGGTGGAAGGTACCTAGAATTACAACGAACACAAAAACGACAAGTGCTGCTAGATCAGCTAGTTAGGGATGGGACAGTATTTTAAGGGTTTTTTTTACTGACCAACGATCTAACCATGAAACTTTGTGATTAATTAGTTTTAGATATTTCCCCAATTAATGACTGTCACGCCAGCGGCAAACTTGGGTTCAATTGAGATTCGTTGTCTGCTGTTGACTAGTTGTTGTACTTACACACTTAGGT
>QHBN01000049.1 GCA_003176995.1 Candidatus Nitrosopolaris wilkensis | reverse complement strand
GCATAGAAATAACGGAATTCTCGCATTTCTTAAAACACGCAGCATGGTATTTGCTAATCTGACATACCTTGATTCTCTCAATAGGTATATTGTATTATGGTCTTACAAAGCTTTGACGGGATTATCAGAAAAAAGGCTGGTTTCTACTAAGCCTCAACTTATACTCTTTTTAGAGTGTACCCAGATGTAAGATTCTCAGGAAGTTTAATTGCAATACTGATAATTGTATCAACTGTAACAGCACTAGGATTAACTGTACCCGTTCTGTACCAGAAATTACAAGACCAATCCAATGATAATAAGCAGACACTTACGTCAAATTGCATTAATGGAGCATGTACCACGGTTACTTCGATATGTAATAATGGTCAATGTACTAACCAAAAGCAGACCCCTAAATCGACAACCGAAAACACTTCATCAGCAGTCACATCGAAATGCATAAATGCAGCATGTACCACAATCACTTCAATATGTAGAGGCAGTGAATGTGCAAATACTACCAGGACAAAATCTCATTAACTAATAATCATATTTATCCGTCATGAATGATTTATGCAAACAGCCTACGTCGCTCATTCAGGAATTCCTCATAGTCCATGGATTCCCATCCATATCCATTTGCTACAATCAGCGTCTTAGTACAATGATATTCGAGATTTTTGTTCTGAAATCATCCAGTATATGAATATTCAACCTATTTATCTACTGTTATTGAATCCTTAAGATTTCGTATCTTCTTTTTTTAAGTTAATCTGGACTATGACTATTCGTTCATAAAAGCGACTGCGTACGCAGGTAGCTATTTTGTATTGATAACCTGCCGAAACTCCCTAGAGAACTATACGAAAGTCCTTAACTTCGATTAAAGTGCAGACGGTAAAACCGGAATATGTACTAGTCATAAATGATGGCTCGACAGACAATACAAAGAATATCCTACATGATATGCAGAAAGATGGCAAGTTTTAATCTCTCGCCTTTAATTATCATGTCGATGCTTTGTTTGACAGCAAATAATCTTGAACAATAAAAAGTACGTTAAATTTAATAGATTCTACGAGCCCGCGATATCGCGTTAAGAGATATAGATACACAATCTGTCACCTAAACATGGACAATTCATTAAGGCTTCCATATTCGAATACACAGCCCATAATTTTGTATTTTTGCCTTAATTGATTCGGCAGCCTCCTATTCAACTGTCAAAAGTCATACAAGTTTCATATATAAGTAGATACAAAAGTTGAATATGGAACTCACAAGTGTGATTTGTCATCGTCCTTATCATCTACTGACAAATAGTATTTGCTGACGAATTCAAAGAAAAGCATGTTGTTGAGTAGCGTTGTCATTGCTAGTATAGCTTAGGCCGTCTTTGAATCTTGAGAATGCACCGTCTCGAATAAATATCGGACCTGCAAACACCCCAAATGAACATTACTTCATCGATGCATACATGGCTAAGCCGAACTGTGCCGGTTTAACTAACAAACACTTATTATCTAATTTTGTCTTATATTTGTAGGAGAGTTGAGGTTGTTTAAAATTCGAAACTCGGCCAAGAAAACAGCGACAAAAGAAGACAATAATCCCTTTGAGAAGAATAATGAATCTTTTCAAACAGGTCTTTCAATTGCAAAATTACTGACGTCCTATTGGAACTCGCGACAAAATCCAGGCAAAGCCTACATTTTTAACAGGCGAGTACACCATGGTGAGATTGGATCTTTGCTAGGCATATCCAATCTTTTCAAAAAATCACAACCTCTTCCTGCAGGAATTTTATCAGGTTTAGGAGAAGGGCTAGCAAAAGGATGATTATGGCGATAGGAAAGAATGGTTTACATTTAAGAAAAAGAATCATAGTCCCTCAACAACCACAAAATCAACGCATACGGCTGTAAGTGATACGGAAGGGGAAAGGTAGGAAATCTCTCGACTCATAAGAAAGCAGACATGATCTCATTAGAGTTTGTACATAATGATATCGAAGCCGGATGAAGTAGAGTAACACATAGTATCGGCAGCGTTATGGAGGCATTTTCAAGTTCGAGATGTTTCTTTTAGAAGGTGTTGTTCTTGTTCTTGTTCTTGTATTTCTATAAGTATCTATCATTGACGGCAAGAGAGTTAAATAACATTTAAAGAACTACTCAAATCTGTCATGAGATTTGTGTCTTTCAATTTAGGGATCTAACAATTGCCTGACTTTGTGATGTTTTCTATCGTCGTTAACTTCTCTTTTGAATGTTAAATCAATAAATTAGAATATTATCTTCTTGTGATCCAAAGCAGCACCGCAAGACCTGCAGATTGTGCAGTATTAATAGAGAACAGATACGGTGCTGCAGCATCAACTATATTCTTTATCGAAGGTCCTGCGATATATAATTTAGACCAAAAGATTACGATGACTATATTTTGTACTATAAACAATGAAGCAACCAGAACAAGGCCTATGGTAAAGTAGGACTTTATTAATCGCATATTCTGGATGTATGTGGTGATAACGCCGCCTAACAAGCCTATATTGAGCAGCGCGGCAGCTGCGGCAGCTAGCATAAAATTGAATACTACCATGCCTATATGATTTCGCCGTCGTTGATGCTTAATCTACTTTTTCCCAATTTTAGCCAGTATCTCCATGAACGAA
>QHBN01000048.1 GCA_003176995.1 Candidatus Nitrosopolaris wilkensis | reverse complement strand
TGAGAATTGAGCTACAAACTATGCTAAACCACCTAGCGCAACTCCTATGGTATAAATACACATTATTATAAGTACAATCTTTTTCTTTCCATGGATATCAGATAGCTTACCTGCAATAGGAGTCATGACTGCGCCTGCTATCAAAAACGCGGCTAGTATCCATGACGAGGTAATGTAAGTTATTCCAAACTCTTTGATAAAATCAGGAATGGCTGGTATTATTACAGTTTCACCATACATTGGAATCAGACCAACAGAACTTATAACTAAAAGTGTTATCCAGGCTGAACGGGAAATGGCTGGAGAAGATGATGGCGCCGTTGTGGGGTTATGTCGATTATTAGAACTCATTGAAGCTGTGGCCCCTTTTGTATTAGTCCTGAACATATCTTATATGTTTGCTTATCTGATTGTCTTTGTTGCATCAAAATTCATTCCTCCTCTTTTGATTAGGATAGTTGTTCATAATTACCAAAGTATAGTTAATATATAAAGGATATTATATAAGTCTAGTAGTAATTGTCTACTGCGTTAGTAATTATTATCTGCTCAGCTGGTTATTCCGTTATCAGGTACTATGGTAAAATGGATTGTATTATACCGGTATGAATACTGATGATAAAATGTCGCAAGTAGAAATCATTAAGGCAATTTTTCAACACTACTTTGAAGCATACATAACTTGGAGACCAAAAAGATATGACGCACTATTCATAATGGGTAACAATTATGAAAATTAATCCTTTCTTCGGTACAAAATTAATTTTGTCCAATACTAATCTAGCATTAAAGAACATGAAATTATGATAATGCCGTAGTTTCACTATTCTACTGACGTGCTCTGGTCAAGATAGCAACATTGAACAAAAAAAGTGTCATGATAGGTAATAGACTATTCTACCTTTGTTGTTTCTTTTCGTTCTAGACCCGCTTCCCTTAACCAAGGATCCCAGAATGCTTTGAGCCAATGCTCAGCAGCTTTGATTGCATTTTCATAAAACCCTCTGCTCGCTTCAATCCAATTTATCAAATAGTTTTGCCAAAAGCCTATCGGATTTAGAAACGGGTTAGAGACATAACCTTTTTGTTCTCTCTCTGAAGCCTGGAAAATAAATGAAGTCAAAAAGGTTTGAAAATAAAGTTAAGTCAAAAATAGCAATTGTTCTTTTTATTCACATTACAAGATGTAATGAGGAGGAACTTTTGTCTAAGAGGCCCGTCCTTTTTGATTGAGGATGATGACGCTCAAGTATTGAGAGCTATTCGTTGAGTACTTGATGAACGAATGTGGTCGCGATTGATCCTTCGCCCACCGCAGACGCAACACGCTTGATGCTGCCGCCACGTACGTCACCCACGGCGAAAATCCCCGGCAAACTCGTTTCGAGCAAGTACGGTGGGCGGGCAAGGGGCCAGCGGGCAGCGCTCAGACTTTCTGGCGACAGATCGGGGCCCGTCTTAATGAAGCCTTTAACGTCGAGCGCGACACAGCCATCAAGCCAATGGTGTTTGGAGCGGCGCCGATCATGACGAACATTTGCCTGATCTTGTGCTCCTCGATTTGCGCCGTTTGATTGTTTCGCCAGCGAACGGATTCAAGATGATCTCCTCCTTCGAGCGCCACGATCTCCGTGTGCGGCCAGAGTACGATCGTAGGAGTCTCTTCGATCTGGCGAATCAGGTAGCGGGACATGCTCTCGGTCAAACCGGCCGATCTGACGAGCATGTGCACACGCTTTGTCGTCTTAGCCAGAAATACCGCAGCCTGGCCGGCTGAGTTTCCTCCGCCAACCACAATCACTTCTTCACCACACAACTGTGCTTCCACAAGGGTCGCACCGTAATAGATGCCCAGGCCTTCAAAGTGCGAGAAGTTTTTCAATAGCGGCCTTCGATAATCCGCCCCTGTCGCAATCACGACAGTGCGTGCCGGGATTCGAGCCCCGTTCTCGACTTCGACGATGTACGGTTTGCGGTCGCAGATGAGTCGCGTGCCCTTGGCGATGAGTATCTCCGCGCCGAACTTCTGCGCCTGGAGGTACGCCCGACCTGTGAGCTCCTGGCCCGAGATACCGGTGGGAAATCCCAAGTAATTTTCGATTCTAGAGCTCGAACCTGCCTGGCCGCCCGGTGTGCTCGTTTCCAGCACCAGAACGTCAAGCCCTTCTGAAGCGCCATATACTGCCGCAGCTAATCCCGAGGGACCGGCGCCGATGATGACGAGATCGCGCACCTGAGTTTGATCAATAGCATCGTTCAAGCCGAGGCAGCCTGCGATTTCCTGGTTACTGGGATTCCGGAGTACAACCTGACCTCGAAAGATCACCACAGGTATTTCGCTGGTGGCGATACGGAAACTATCCAGTAGATTCTGTACATGAGAGTCGCGTTCGAGGTCTATGTAGGAGTAAGGGTGTCCGTTGCGCATCAGGAACTCTTTGATCCGAAGCGTACCAGCGGAATGCGTTGACCCGATGAGTGCAACATCTCCCACGCCAGCCGCTATCAACTCAATCCTGCGTAGAATGAAAGCGCGCATCAGGATCTCGCCGAGCTCGGCATCGGTCTGCACCAAAGCGAGCACATGTCGGCGATCCACTTCGATCACCTCACCAGGCTTCGTGACATGCACGCGAAAGAGAGTCCGGCGGCCGGAGAGCGTGTTGATGTCGCCCGTGAACTGACCAGATTTCATGGACGGTGACAAGGGTCTCAACTGCGCCCGTGGGGCGAACAATCTCGAGCTCACCGGAGACCACCACAAAGAAGGGTACGGCGCTATCTCCCTGCTCGACGAGTACTTCGTCACGCTGAATCGCACGAATGTGTCCGTGAGCTGCAATGCGACGAATCTGCGCTGGCGTTAATTTCGGAAAGATCTGTTCAAGACGAGAGCTGGTTAGCGGAAGTCCCCTGCGTATATCACTCATAGAGGTAGTTTCCCGTGCGGGTTCATGGAATTACGGAAAATTTCTATCACTTGATAGTAATATCAAGCGTCATCGGTGCAACAATATTAATAGATGAAAAAGATGATTCACGTTTTTGTAAATCGTATACCTTCGTTGCTTCTACAAAAAATGTCATATCTATTATTTCATTAAATATTGCTTCATTTTCTATATTATATGCTTCAATGCAGTGTTGAATAATTTCCTTGAATCCGATTTGTGGTACGATACCATTAGTATTCATATGTTATAATATAATGCAGTCCTTTATTATTAATTAGTGGGTTACCGATTGGTAACTATGCTACCTGTTGGTAACTATTTGAGTTATATAATTACACTAACATATCCAAGTAATGGAAAACAACTCAGAACCGGTAAAAGAACCGGAAAAAGAGCCATTAGTATTGGACTGGGACAGAATTGAACATAAGAATGTGATCCAAAGATAGAGCAGATGATGACTCTAATAATAATAACTGATGGTGGACATGGTAAATACAAGACACCAAAATCAGAGGTCGACGAATTTGATGGTGCTGAAGTATTCTTGAAATCAACTATTTCTGAATTGCAAAAGTATAAAGTCAATCAATAAGCAGCCAAAATCATTCCTTTTTTATTTACTGCAATAGAATACTTCAGACAAAATTACTCCAAAGCTGCGGAAGACAAATGCAACTAGTAGTCATAAGAATCTTGCGTCTGGTGCGTTCTCTTTGCTTCTATGTCAAAACTATTCATTCGGTTTTCAAGCGAAATAATCTTTTCTTCAAGTCTCTTTGTATCGGTTCTTTTAGTAAGATATTCTATCCTGACAAGGTTACCAAAAGACTTCGGTACTATTCTAAATTCTTTAACACAGCAGAGAGCTGGACTTTCTATAACAGATTTCAGAGGCGTAGGCTATGATACTACCACTGCAAGTTTTTATGGGTATAATATATCGCACCATGCGCTGATTTTGTTTACCCTCTCAATTAAATTAGAGTTACGAAATATAATCATATCACTGCTTATGTTATCCGCAAGAAGTGGATTCCTCGTAGATTCAATATAAGACACTGAGGTCACATGAAGACATAGCAGAGCCTGTAAAGTATTCATGGAATCGACCTTCGAATGGCCTTAAAATCTCATCGAGAAAAATCATTTATGTTGAGAGCAGTTTGAGGATTGAATCAGCCATGCAGGATTTTTACGGACAAGCCAATCACCCAGAGCAGCAGCTCACTTCACTATTAATATGGGACGTTTAGTGTGAGTTGCTACATGAAAAGTTGTAGATCCATGCAATCGCTCTTTTAATCCAGATTTTCCGCCACCTATCACAATTAAATCAACATTTTCACGCTCAGCATAATCTACAATCGCATCTTCTATGTCAGTCGGACTGATAACTAAACCTGTCCTTAGCCGAATTCCATTGGCACTACTTTTTTGTTTAATAGTATTAAACCACTTTTGGGCGTCCTCCTTGACCTTTTGCAATATCGAATCTCCAGTGGTTACTGTCTCTAGATTCTCAATAAGTAAATTAGTAGCGACTCGCGCATCTTCTGATCGTACTACGTGGATAGCAATGAGCTCGGCGTTAGCCCTTTTGTTATTAATAATGCATAATCTGCCGCCTTCATTGCTGATTCAGAGTCATCTAAAGGAACCAATATTTTTGAAATTTTCGCTTCTATAGAAGGCAGACTATCTCATTAATAATGAGGTAGCGCAGTATTGAAGCTCTCCATTAAGACACATTAATCTGAGCCTGATATGCAAAGAGTTAGAGTTTCTTAGTTTCGCTATTGTTGCATATTCCCAAGTTTTGAGGTATGTTTGCAGTAGGTTGATATGAAAGAAATTTGCAGTAGGAATCGCTACAATTCCCACAATTCATAGATTGCATAAAATTCCATAACTCTTAAGGCTGACGCTCTCAAACATATTCATTAATACTCTAGCAGGAATTATTGATGCTGTAGATGAAGACATCAAAAAGTGAGAACGGAAACATCATCTTCTATTTTCTGGTCGCAATACGGTGCGTCTAGAGGTCTGACTTTCCTGGCGATATCCGCATATCGATATTCGATAACTAGCTTGTCGACTAACCAATCGCATTATAATTGATTCTGGTAAGATAGTTATTCCATGTAGTAATCCATTTGTTTTCATTATCTTCTCTGTTTAGCTTAGTATCTAGAAACGCGGCGATTTGCTCCTTTTTCTGGATGTCACAGAATGTAGGATACGATCTAAGATATTTGGCAAATGCTATGACCGCTTTAGATCGTTGTTTTGATGATGCTCAGAAGATCCGTGCTCTTTCATATATTTGGAAAATTCCTGTATTATGGGAATTCGTAGGATTGGGTACAGAAGAAATTTTGCTAATTGTGGTAGTAAGTTTTGCTGGCATTTACTTTAGACCTCATTCTCCGGTTCGATTATATCGTATATTACCGAACTCAAGTATATGAACCCATTTACATATTGGGGGCAGTGGGGTGTGGAACAAATTTGACACGATTTTTGGTCCCAACTAATGGGGCTTAGGTCTAGGGATAGTTGAACTGGAACTAAGATGGATACGGATATTTGAACTGTGGGAACCCCCAGTTCTCCTTTGAATCGCGCTATGATATGATATAAAGGGGTTACTTCAGAAGTACAGCCTCAACACCATTGCAGCCCCTGATTCGCGCTTAAACACATCCATTCGTGTAAATGCACCTAACTTGCTGAATAAAAATTAATGGATGAATGCATTAAACTAGGAGGAAATTTCAAAAAACAGTTACAATGCAGTTAAGGTAAGCAAGATGTTAATTAATATGGGTATGGACGCAGATATAGAACTGGTCTTCGTCTTGAGATATATGGCTGGGCATTGTGTTTTGCGCACGAAGACAGAAAAAAGATGATGTCGGCATTTTCGAATAAGGGAAGAAGTAAAAAATAGTATCCTTAAGCTAAAGCAGGCTAAGCCTCAGCCAATCAATCCTCCCAATTTTCTCCTTTTTCAGAGTATAATCGTCATTTCGGGCGTGCCTAGTGTCAAGTCTAAAGAAGATAGCAAGGATTATCAATCAAATTTAGTTTTTACCTATAGAAACTATCCTAAATGAATTAAAGGCTAAATCCAAATTATTTTTAATGCGTCCATGGTGCCCTAGTACTTGTGCAATATTTAAGAACTACATGCTTGATTTACTATTATAGCTGAGATTATGTCGGAAGCACACCCGCCGCCACGCGGCTATGTATATAGAAAGGCCTTTGGTCAGTTTGCATCGAATAAAACTCAGAGACCTAACACATTGAACCCTGTTGAGGTAGAGCTAGACGCCCAAGCGGAGGTGAGCGCGTGGGGAGGAGTGAATACGATAGATTTTGACAAAGGCGACGTTATAATTAAACAGTCTGGGATGTATCTTCTCATTGCCGGTCCCCAGATTGGCAAGGTTACGGGTACTATACCTCGGTGGCTTGATTTTTGGGTAAGAGTTAACAAGATAGATATTCCAAACTCCAACATAAGAGCGGTAGTAATGGATCCTCAGGAGAAAACTGTTGTCCCCTTGAACGCGGTGTTATCTCTTGATACAGGGGACATACTGAATGTTATGATGGCTACAGAAACGATCGACGAGGGTTTAGGGTTAGAGGCGATAGCGCCCGATGGCGAACCTACAATTCCAAGCATAATCGTAACAATAGTACAGTTGGACTGAACTCATTATCTAATAACCACTGCAAAAGGTCTCAAACTAGTGAAAACCAATGTATAGATTCACACTTGGGGGGGGAATTTGATATCGTATATATATTCCAGGAATGTTAGTTGGTCTTCTCTCCCAGTCCATCGCATCTTTAAGAAAACAAGTCGCTCTTCAATTGCCAAAATAATAAATTAAGTGTTAAGGTATTATAATATTAATGCGTATAAGACAGTCTCATTCGTGGCGTGGTGGTAAGTACCCCTTGTACTCGATACATTATACTGTCAGTCAAAATATTCATATCTGTCAGTCGGAGACATATTTTTAGCGAATTATATTTCGGCCTTTATTTAAAGTCAAAGGCTTGTGTATCTATCGTTTTGTGATATTTTGGGCTCAAAATGATGCCATCTTTTATCGGAAGACTCAAGATATTACTACGGATACCCGAATCGACTCCAATACTAAATGCACGCCACTCCCATAGTGTAGCTTCAAACATTGCTTCTAGTTCTGCACACTGTATCGTAGAGTGCTTTTCCATAAGCTCTCTATCTATCACACACACCATTTGCTTTTCGAATTTCTTACGACTACTTTTAACTATTGGGTAGTCATCTGAGCCTGTGTTTCTATTTAACCTCATAGGAAATTCATACAATGCATTTAAGGCGTAGATTATTAAATATGAGTTCATGCGAACTGGTGGATTGAATGAAATCTTGAAAACTCTGTTAGATAATGATAACAAAGGTATTTCAAATCAAGAATTAATATGCTTACTCCAGAAGATTGAAAATGACGCAACAGAAATATATCATG
>QHBN01000047.1 GCA_003176995.1 Candidatus Nitrosopolaris wilkensis | reverse complement strand
CCTAAGCAAGCCATCGACCAAATCGCTAGCAATGTTGCAAGTGGCAATACAGGGCCAGTCTCACAAACGATAGCAAAGCTCGCGCAACTGCAGATATCAGGTAATAACAAGGATGTGACCCAAGCAATAAACGCTGCAGCTCAACAAGTAGCGCAGGGAAAACAAAGTGATATTGGTCAAGCATTATCTCTTCAAGCACAAAATGTAACCACAGCAGCTGCTCCTACTCAGCCACAGTCAAAGGTTGAACAGCATGCTAATGTAACAACACCACCCCGTTCTCAAAACCCAAGTATAACACCTAATGCTAACGTAACAACGATACCAAGTTCACCTACAACTCAAAATCTGACTGCTCCTACAACTCAAGGTAATATCACAACACCACCTGCTAAAAATAATCTAACAATAACTACACCACCAGGTAACAATATAACTGCGACATCTCCTTCTAGCCCTACTGTCAATACAACAAGATCTTCCCCAGCTAACGTTACCTTACCCAAACCTCAAAATATAACAACTGCCCTTTCGCCTAATGCTAACATTTCTGCTCCACCTCCACCCTCTCCTTCAACTAACATAACCACATCTAAACCTCAAAATCTGACTGCTCCTACAACTCAAGGTAATATCACAGCACCACCTTCGGCTAATGCTAACATCTCTGCACGACCACCTCCACCTGAAAATCTAACTTTAGCACCAAACCCTAACATACCAGCAAGAACATCACCTCTAAACATAACGGCCCAGCCTGAACCAAACATAACGTCAACTCCTAAAGCTAATATGACAACCTCTGCTGTGCCACCACCACCACTTTCACAAGAGAATCAGACTAATGGAACCCTTAGCATTGATAAGACTCTGAATTCCACACCAAGCACTAATAGTAAGTCAGATCACAACACGGGTGTTCGTGTTTTGCCAACTAATGTAACAGGTCCTGCACCACCACTGTCTCAAAATCTAACCACTGCTCCTCCTCAAGCCAACACGACATCTTTATCAGCAGCTGGAATACCCGTCATACAATCGCCAATAACTGGCAGCACGCCGCCAGTTAACCATCATAAACACCACCATTAATTGTGAGAAACAAACACAAAAGACAGGATTGAACGAGGCATTCCGTGTTGATGAGCAGGCCGTAGCCAAACGTCATTTGGAATCCCATTATCGTAAGGTAATTACAAACACTGAGTTAAGAAATATCATGTAGCTAGCGTTGTTAATGTTGACACTAAAAAAGCCTTTCTGAGCATGAAATTTCATTATCTGCTATAATTCATACCGGAATACGCATAGAGAAATTTTGTTTAGCCGACTTTCTTGTGCATTTGACTATATCGGAGACAGAATACACAAATGCCTTGTCTGTATGTATTTGGACATAAAATATTAGTAATGAAGTTTATAGACATTAAGTTTTTGTCAATAAGCTTGAACTGGTCGAGATAATATAGCTTTAGCTGTTTTTTGCTGTTACCTTGACAAGATGAGTTTTTTAGTATTGATCAAAGCCAAGCTAAGTTTTGTGTATTTATTGGTGAGTGTTTTACACAGATTTTGGCAGCTTATTTCCTATGTTCTTCGCGTTGATGTTCCTCAAGTTCTTCTAATGAGTTAAATGATCTGCCGCACGAATAGCATTTGTAAAACTAGCAGCGGTATCGTATTTTTTTATCTTTCTATCTTCTTTCAAACTCATTGATCTAAATACCTTGATGAGACCATATTAGAATTTTTTTTGCACACTACGCTAGCTATGTGTGAAAACGATATTCATGTCCTTTTTTTCACTTCTTTGTTAATTGTCTTCGACTTTTGTTTTTTAGCTGCTTGTATGTTATCTTCTCTAATCTCTTCTAGTTCAGTTTTTCCATTACCTTCTTGATTCTGTCGCCGATGTTTCAAAGTTTTACTTTTTCGCATTTTATAATCTTAGCTCTGTTTGAATAAAGTCTACGTTGTGTGTTTCATGTGCTCCTGGTAATAACATGTCGTATTATATTCTCTCATGATTGAGTGTGTCTATCATTGCAATCCCGATGCCCAACTTGATGTTGTTTATTATTCTTTGATAAACTGATGAGGGCGATTTCATCCAATTGTGTTCTGTATTTGCAATAAACGTATGCCTTTCTGTGTTGTTCTATATGTCTGATCTCCTTTGTATTCTATCAAGCCGTTTTTTATCACTTTTTTTTCTAAAAGTGCTAAGTACTCCCTTAGCTGATTAAAAGACAGATATGCTTTATGCATTAATTTTGTTTTCGTAGCTCCTCCCCCGTTTGCTGCATCTAAAATTAGCCCGACTATGTCGCTCCTGCTTCTGTATTTCATTTTATATATTGTGACTCATATCAAATATTTATGAAAAACCGAGCCAACCCGGGTCAAATACCAAAACTTATGTCAATTTCTATTACTATTCCTGAGATCAAGTATTGCATTTTCTGACCTATTTTTGGAATTCTCAAATCTTGTTGATTCGTATTTCGTACTCATGCTAAGACTATCACAATCGAGTTAAAAAGAGTTGTACTATTAGCTGGTTATAGGTTTTGGTCCAAAGATAAGAAAATAAATAGGCAAAAAGTATACTTCAAGTGTGACAAACTGGCATGACAGTTCATTAATGATAGTAAAGAGTGCTGATCCAACAAAACTTAACGGAGCAAGCCTAACAAAAATGCTTAATGAAATAGAAGCTCTTCTAGTTAATGGCTATACGCTAAAATCTATAACAGATTGTAATGGTGAGATCTTTGCATTCTTGCTGAATGAGTCTGAGCATAAAAAAAGTGGCAGAAGAAAAAAGACAAGATGATTGATGCGTATTTCCGAGACAATTGCAGCAGTAACTCGCATACTCCCAATTTCTCTTGTTTGGTTCATAGTTCCCCTATCTCGAATCTCATTTGATTATGCCCGTCTACACTCCTCTAATAGCGACGTGTAAAAAATGTGCAGCTGTAAAAGAGCTAATAATGTAATTACATAGATAACTAAAACAACTGGTACGATACGGGAAGGGGGAAAGAGAAATAATATGAATAACTACTAACGCTATTACAATTTCTAGAACGCTCTATTATGATCTGTGAAAACTATGTCGCAACTCGCAAGGGAATTATAAAAGAGAAAATATTATATCAGTTCCTTCTTTGCAAGTGAAAATTATCATGTTAACTCCCTCTTCTTATTGCGCGAAGATTGAAACTTGGTTAATGCAAACTGCAGAAGATACTTTTGATCGTCGTGGATTTCCAAAAGTATTTATTAACAAAGTATGATACACCCCACCAAATAGCACTATTTACTACAACTGTAAATAGAAAGCCATAGTAGTGTGTCATAATTATACCGGCTATAGTACCGCCTATCAGAAATGGTATTTGACGTCTCACTATCGACTTTAGAATAATATCCATTCTATATTTAATCCCAATAGTAATTTGTCTCTCTTCACTTATCAATCTATGTAGGAATTGTTATTGAAGCGGGAAATAGTAGCCACATAAGAAATATCATGTTCCAATTTTCAAGTGCAAGAACATTCCTGAATTAAACATAAAACCAAGACATCCCTTCCTGATACTGATATATTCAATACAGGACTAAGACTGGCTAATGAGCAATATCGAGGCATCAGAAGAAAATACAGAGTCCCCATCTACATATGGGAATGAAGCATATAAAGAGTACAGAAAGACGAAAAAAATAGACGAAAAGAAAGAACAAGGTATAGGGTGAAATAATCAAATGGTACTCAATACCCTCTGGACAATAATACTGGTCGTAGTGGCAATAATCATAATAGTACTGCTCCTGAAATTCCTATTCGCGATTTTCATGATAGCACCCACTGGTCTACATGACGACCTACAAACCTTGAACTTCGTCATCAGTGATTTGAGAATAAGCAGTTAGGACTGCAGACTCATTTCTTTTCTTTTTAATTTAACTTTCTACCGGCAGCAGGAAGAACTAACACCAAAAATATGAAGATTGGGTTTCAGTTATCATAGCTTAGTCTCGTTGTATAAAGGC
This sequence comes from Candidatus Nitrosopolaris wilkensis, assembly GCA_003176995.1. Lineage (GTDB taxonomy): Archaea > Thermoproteota > Nitrososphaeria > Nitrososphaerales > Nitrososphaeraceae > Nitrosopolaris > Nitrosopolaris wilkesensis. The sequence goes on along the minus strand of QHBN01000047.1, from coordinate 198 downwards.
AGTATTTTATATTGTGCGTGTTCTTACTCTAAATAATCGCGCACATATTAATAATCCTGAAACTGTTTTAATCCTTAGTGTACATTAATGTTGTACATATGGATCAAACTTATCATTGTAATGAATGCAATGTAGATTTTCCGGACAAACAAATAGCGACAGAGCATAGGAATGGTACAGGTCATATATTGACCGTGA
>QHBN01000046.1 GCA_003176995.1 Candidatus Nitrosopolaris wilkensis | reverse complement strand
CGTATATATCTATACAGGTAATTAAATATAGCCTATAATTCAAAGATGATAACCGTTTTTTTTGCTACAATTATTGCCCTTGCAGTCGCTTCTTTCTTTCCGGACACGTTCGCCCAGAATAGCACATTAGGAAATGTGACCACATCGTCAGGAATTGACTGGAGCATACTATGCAACAACATAAGCCACATGAACATACTATTTGAGTCATGTGATAATCTTGTGAACCAAAACGGTACTTTAACATCTGCAGGACAGACAGCTATGGGATGTATTAAGAGTGCATTGTCATTGGGATTGGAGGCTCTACATCACGGAGTACCATTACCGAGCGTCATATTCGGCCTTAATCTGCTTACACAACCGTCGGGATGCGGCGGTCAAGTAAACATGAATGCAATAGAGTCTGCCAATCAATTCCAATTTCTCACACGAGCGATGGGTCTACAATAGACACGATCCTAGAAACCTGCTATTTGTGAGACAAGTAACAATAACAGGAATCTTCGGACTTCTACAAATACCGCACTATTTGGAAGCCTCACATCTGGGATACAGTCTTCGGGTGTGAGGCCTCCACTTAGTGGGATGTCAACATCGGTAGCACGGACTGTACGTATATTATCGATGGATTACATTCCATTTGTATTTATTTTGTTGGAATACGTTGTCTATATTAAAATCCTTATTATTTTCTCTAGGAAATTCCTCAAGCATTTTTCATGGGTTAGTCTGATTAATAAGTAATTCAAAAAATTTCAATTAGTACCTGGCGCGAATTTAATTCAAATATACGCTGAGACCACATATAGAGACAATATTCGCTTGAAAATATATAGCACGCGATGAAGAATTAAATTTAGTGATAATCGAGATGACGATCAAGAAAATTGTTTTGATGTATCGAGCAAGTGGTTTATTCCCGCGATCCTTCAGGCAATCTCTTTCTCTTCGTCTCCGCCTTCAATTATACTTCCCCGCTTTTTTCGGCTTACGGTTTTCCATTTAACATCTGATGTGGCTAAAATGATTATGGTATACTCGATATTCCGGCAACGGCTGCTACTGCTCCTATTTACTGGCTGTCGTGTTGGTATTCTTTTAACATGGATAATGGGGCGTGCACATCAAGCCACGTGTCGTATTAGTACCAGTCAGACTCCCTGACATCTTTTTTCCACCAGTATGATTTTCGGGAGCCAACGCGAAAGACGTAGAAGCAGTCAGCATCATGATTGTGCCGATGCTTACTGCCAATACGCCTATTACAAGCGCTAAACATGCCATCGTAAACATTCCATTTTTTTGCATGAAGGGACTATAGTCACTTTCTATATGACGATTATTCGTCCAACCCAATTGAGCCGTCTTACACATCCGTTAACAAGATGTGTCGTAACACAATTGCGAATCAATTCATTCGTTCTGTATCAATTTGCTAACGCGCATTTTCCATAACCAGTCTATTCTCATCGCTGTAGCGAATTATAATATGCTTGGGCGATGGATGTAAGAACCTTTAGCAATCCCCGCGGAGGCGGATTACACCGGCAAGATTATTACGCGGATATAGCTAAGTAAAGGGAGACATAATGAGTGAAGTCTGGAATAAAGTCTACAAATCAGATAACGCTTTCTTTGGACAAGAAGCCAGCAACTTTGCCCTGCTTTGTTTCAACCATATGAAAATGAATAACGTAAGGAGACTCCTGGAGATAGGTGCGGGTCATGGAAGAGATACCATATTTTTTGCATCAAATGGAATTGAAGTAGATGCTGTAGATTACTCTGTTATTGCTGTTGAGATACTAGATAGGTTAGCAAAGGAAAAAAGACAACCAATAAAACCACGAGTCTTTGATGTCAAGAGCGCGCTTCCTTTTCCGAATGGCTATTTTGATGCTGTATATTCACACATGCTTCTTAATATGCGGTTTTCACTTGAAGATCTTCATTTTATATTTTCAGAAATACGGAGAGTACTCAAACCGAAGGGATTCAATTTCTTTTCTGTTAGAAACCACAATGACAAATCCTATGGCGAGGGGATCGAAGTAGATAAAGGAATCTATGATATAAACGGATATCAAGTCCGATTCTTTACAGAGAAGGAAATACAAGATTTAATGGAAGGCTTTGAAATGCTCTGGATGGGAGAAGAATATGAAGACCCAGTCGATTTGTATATTGTATTCAGCAAGAAATTGTGAACGAAATTTCTGGCCACAATCAAGGTCTATTAGATCGTATTCCCATAGATGAGACTTATCTAAAATCAGAAACGGGCATTGTGGAAAAATAAGTCTATTCCTCGACAGTGTAACACGAATTTTTTGTGTGGGCATCCCGTTCCGAACATCCCTTAACAAGTGAGGAACGATCCTATTCAATCCTGAGAGTCCATATCAACCCGATTCAGGTCATGAGCTATAAGATGGCAAAAAAAGCATAATAATAAATATTGAAATCAAAATGACAAACGATGCTACAATAGAGTGAATATTAATGACTTGCAAGGGTATTTGCATCAGACATAAAGCACCAAGGCCAGTAATCGGTGATCGTTATTCCACTGGGCAGAAACCATGTCAAGTGTGTGAGATCTTCTTAAAATGGGATGGATTATGGTGTCCGTGCTGTAGCTATATGCTAAGAAGGAAGCCCCGCAATATACACTCTAGAGAAAAATTAAGGACCAGAAAGAAGATAGCGGAATATCAATTATCATTACAACAAAAAAAGACAAAGGAAGCCGATGTATAGGAATGTTTATGAAATAGTGCTGGAGAGCTACGTACTGCTCGGTATCAAGTAATGTGTAAGACAGGATAAGATAATGATCATATCCTTGGCAAATTGTATCGGGTCTATTCTATTATTGTTCCCGTTACGAATTTGTTGGTATCAATCAGCCTCAATTGTCACCATTACGTCGTATGCGTGGAATGACTAGCCTTTGAGGGCCTTTATCGAAATTGTTCAATTGCTGGCTTTTAATGGTATTTTACACCATTCAATACCAACATATATATAATGAATTAGGAATCAGGACAATGATAAATATGTCAACCAAAAAAGAAGCAGAAAGATCCTCCACGGAATATGATGTTAAAAGAGAATTAAGAACAGGATTATCGGAACAAAGTCGCGCAGTCGATAGAGCATTAGATGAAACGAGAGATAATATCACGAAAACGATAGATGAATCTAGGAGAGAGATTCCACGTAACACTCAAGCAATCACTGATTATCAAGAGCACACTCTGCACTCAGCCAAAGAAATTGCAGAAAGCTATCTAGAATCTCAAAAGGAGATTATACAATCATTTCAGTCAACATGGGTTCCGTATATTGAAAATATGTATGAGGCATTTAGGAATAATTGGGCGTCTCCACAAAGGGCAGCGGAAATCTATGCGAGAACGGTAAGCAATTGTGCAGATAACGTGATGGCTACAAATAGAATAGCAAACAATACCTTATTTGCAAATCTCGGTGCATACAAAGCATTTGTTCAGCGTGAGAAAGAGGAAGTAAAAGAATTTTCCAGAATAGCTGCTAACACCGCAAGAACGTTTGAAAGCAATTCAAGAGAATCTGTGCCAAATAATAGACCAGCATAAAGATAGAGAATGGCCCACGGGCGCAAGACCACTTGTTTATTTTTTTGTATTGCTATCCAATAGGCTACAGCAAGCACCGTCCATTCTCTCTGGCTGTCTCGACAGGTAAGCGCGTATATTTTATCCTAATAATGAGCTTATCTCAGATTACCAAAATGTCAGGACATACCATCGCTAGAGTATCGGTTAACATACGTAAATGATTATGATCGGACACGTATGAAGCAAAGCGTCAGACGTTATACGTGTTGGTGGTGGGTAAAGAGGTAAACAGAGAGAGAAATGCATACAGCTAGACTGCACGTTTGTCGTACCTGGTTCTAAACAAGTACAAAACACTTAGGAACCCTACGGGTTGAAATATTCATCCGATCCTGCATAGAAGATGATGAGATATTAGGTGTGTACGCAAATTTTAATTTGGCTCGACATAAATCCCCGTCGGACATCTAAGATAATCACGAAGCGATAAAAAAAGCCTGCTTAAAAAAGAAAGATATGGGATTGTTTCATTGATTGGTTGTGCTTGATGCCAGCATTAGGATAAGATATCTAAGGGTGTCCCATCATCATTCCAGGACCTTTCATCATACCATGTTGCATCATTCCCATACCAGGACCCATCAAATTGATTCCTATGCCACTATTCATCATCGCCGCCATAGACATTTGAGTAGAGGCTAGGACTTTTCCATTTCCAGCATCTACCAACACACCATGGAAATTATTGTTGCTATCCACGACTAAAGCCATGTATACCAAAAACCCATGGACTACTCCCAATTCTTACTGCTGCCGCGTGTGCATTTGCTCCTACGGCTTTCTCTGCAGTGGTTGAAGCGTTAGCTAAAGTGGTATGCACTTGCGAGGCAATAGCCTTCGCTATTGTTGGGCCTAACTGCACAGTGCCTGTAATGTTTGGTCCGTAAGTACCCATCATCATTCTAGATTGGTTTTGGCCAGCACCGCTCATCGTACTACTGTTACTACTCATCTGAGCTGTTGCGTGTTCAAATGATGCAATAGATAAGGATGTTGCGGCTATACTGACAGCTAATACTATCTACACAATTATGTTTCTTCTTGTGTTTTCGTTTTTCATAACGCAGATGACAATGGCAAATCATGATATTTAATAACTCGCTCTCGACATCAATCCATTATTTGCATGAATATGTTTTGACAGACCAATTCGCAACAGCATCCCTCGAAATTTCCGCAAATCAATAATTAAATAAACAAAATCGCAGTGATGAAAATTGGATGCGTAGGATAGCCAGGCAATCCCCGCTCCGGTTCGAATCCCGACGCGTCCAACGTTGACGCCAAGAATAATCATACTGTTCCTAAAAAGATTTCTAGTGTACAAAAATGTATAATCCATATTAGGATTTTTGACCAATCTTCTTGCCGCGCTCCGCCAATGTTCGATCGACAGATTTCGATTCCCCTGGGGGCGTTAGCATGGAATGCTCAGCGATAACCCTATTGTGGAGCGGTCACGGAAGTGACACACAAATCACAGCACGTTATAATGTAATTTCTTGTACTGCATCAATAAATAGCAAGGTTCTTCTATTATCCCTCAATTGTCATAATAATCGAATGAGCGAAACCGCCTTCTGTGACTGATATACCGCCTCCGGTAAAAAGGGCATTAGTAGAAGAATTCTTTGACTTTCTTAAGACATTTGGGGTAATTGGATTAGCAATTGCTTTTGTCATAGGTCAAGCAGCATCCAAATTGATTACTTCATTTGTTACTGATATTATACCCCATTTATTGGGTTGTTTTTGCCCGCGGGGGATTTGAGCAAAATGGCAGCCACTTTCGCAAAATCAACATTCATGTGGGGCGATCTCATTGCAAATATAATTGACTTTTTGATTGTCGCATTCATAGTATTTCTTGCGTACAAGCAACTATCACGATTCAAATTAGTGGAGGATAAGAGCAAGCCTGCTCCTGCTGATAAAAAATAATAATACGATTAATCGCCAGGTTGTGCCGGCCAATAAATGCATTATTTAATTTGAAGATAATAAATACAGCACTAAAAGATGCTTTCATCTGTCTGTTACTGAAAAGGAAGATCCTTGATAATCTTCATTCCTTCCTCAGTAGTAAATGCTTTCAAGGTTTTGGTTCTCACATTTCCATATGACCCAACTTTGAGCATCAGAGACATTACTGCATCATCACTTGGCGCTTCTATAATTATTACCACATCGTATTCTCCGAAAGTATAGTATCCACCAATCACTTTTCCATCTGCTTTTTCGACCGATGCTTTAAATGAATTGTAACGATCTGGAGATTCTTTGATCTTGCTGATCCCTTGCTCCGTCCAATTTATGAGTAAAACATAGTGTGACAAATGAAACAGATAGATAGATAGGCTACTATTTGTATGTCTAACATGCGATTTGCTAGAAAACAGACGTCATTCCTGATTTTCATCAAAATGTCCTTGGTGTCCCTAGTAAATCGTCAAAAACCATTCTATATCTTCTTCACCCCTCTTCTACTCCTCTACCCGCTCTTCTACTCCATTCAATATCCACCTTGCTACGTGATGGTTTATAGCAATTGTCGTTATCGTTATCTCTTTCTTAGCAATTTTTCGTTCTTTGTGATGTTGTAGGAATCTCAATATGTTTGCGAAGACCCGCCCGTTGACCGTACATGTGGCTTTTTCGCAGAAGAATTTAGATCGCTCCGTCATGGTTAGTCCGGGAATATTTACAAAGTCAAAAAAAGCAGGCGGAAGCTATGATGTAATAACCAGCTTTCATCAATACATTAAGGATAACGATATACGGGTAAAGAAGACCGAGGGTCATTATAAAGTGGGTGATCTCGAAGATAGCTTGTAGCACAATAGAT
>QHBN01000045.1 GCA_003176995.1 Candidatus Nitrosopolaris wilkensis | reverse complement strand
ATGAGCGAGTCTTGCAAACGTGGCGGGAAAGAGCGGGTGCGAAATTGATTTTTATCAGTGAAAATCCTATTGACACTACTCTCGATTTCCTGGTAGATGGGATCGTGGAATTGAATCAAAAGCTACATGATGGGATGAGGATACGAGAAATCGCCTTGACGAAACTGAGAGGAATCCAGATTAAGAAACCTTCGTATATCTATACCCTAAATAAAGGTATTTTTCAGAGCTACAATCCTTATGACCCGTATGACTTTATGTCTAGTGATTTGTATAACAACAATAACATTAACAATAACGTCAATCAGACGGAACGCTTAAGGAGAGGATCACCAACACATGCCCCATCACCAACGCAGGATCATTACATCCCTAGCGGATATGAGCAGCTTGACGAAGCGCTTGGGGGAGGCTTCCCGAAGAAAGGCATCGTACTCCTAGAAACGCAATCGACCATACATGCAAAGGTAACTCTCACATTACTAGCAGGAATAATCTCAAACATACTCAGAAGCGACAATCCCGTATTAATTGAAGCCTCTGGTGGGATTGATGCGAATGTAATTATGAGTTATCTTCGACCGTATCTGCTAACAGAGCACAAAAAAGATCTTGTAAAGATTTTTTGTACAGGCACAAACGACGAGCATCCTTCAGATCCTACGAAGTCGCAATATCAAAACGCGGGTAATTCTGAAAAACAAATCCAATACTTCCGTGACATGATAGTTAAAACCAGGCGAAACTATCCTAACAAACTTTTGGTGAATGTATTGGGGATGGTTATGTGTCACAGGATACATCAATACAATGATGCGAGCGGAACCGATCTCCTACCCTTCATCAGCTCTACGGCAGATCTCACTCTACTCATGGTGAGGCAGCATCATAGCACAGAGCTCAACCTTTCAGAGATGGCAGACGTCCAACTCCACCTCACATCCATTAGTGGCGCCTTAGTGCTGCATTCTGTGAAGCCTGAAACGCAACCTTATGCAGTTGTGACTGATAGATCTGCAGGATATCCAGCCCTGAGACTTGAATCTCTAGTTTAGATAGGGTTAGCACTAAGGTGATAGTACACTTCAGCTACGTTCTCTTCGACTCCGACTGGCAGTAGTTCTTTCATTTGATCGTAGTACAAAAGAAACCTATTCCCCTTCTGCGTGATTCTATATACCATTTTATTGCCACTGTTAACTTCTTGGATTAGGCAGCTTTGAAGAAGAGAATCAAGATATATTCTGCATTGATCATTGCTTAGCATAGCTTTGTACATTATCTTAGTACGCGTTTCTTCTTTACATGCTGATTTTAGAATAGCAGCTATGACTTCGTAACGACTACGATTCTTCATTTTGCCGACGATAGAATAATTACTTACATTTCATTTAACGTGAGTGTAAGTATACGATAGAAATGTTATCCATAGATTAGGACATAGATATGAAATTTATATATGTTACTGATAACTTTTGTGATAGAATTAGGCTATGTGGATCTAATGACTTGAAACAAGGAGAGGGGATATCATTCATTCATTATTGATGGCGGAGGCGGGTTGCTAAATAGCTCTGCCATCTGCTTATATCTGCCTACAAATTTATTACCCAACTCGCTAGTCCTGAAAATATAGCGCTTCGAGTTAGCCCTTTCCTGTACTCTTTCCAGCATACCGCAATCTATAAGAAAGTTCAAATATTCACTAATTTGTTTAGAATTCAAATTGCATCTATACATTACATGCGTCTTTCGTGCGCCCCCCTCACACATGGAAAGTATAAATTCAATGATCTCTAGCCATCCCCTATTACTCCATCCTTTTGTGTTTAGTGGCAATTATGATCTAAATTAGATCACTACGAGTGGCTTTTAATAAATATACTTTTTAACTAGGACCAGCTGTCTTCAAATGCAACAAGCATCCGCCTTTAAAATGACTCGTAGATTCTTTCTTTTCTTATCTGAGCCAATCCCAAAACAATCAGAGAGTAGTACGCCGCACGGTGGACTACCGGTATTCTGAAAAATAACCAGCCTAATCGGTTATAGCTCACAAAATATTTAACTCTTCACAAACAAACCTAAGTCATATCTTGCTGGAAGACTTCGAAGAATTGTTCGTTGAAGTACAGGCGCAGGCTCTTACGGAGGTTGTAGAGAATGCTATGGCTGCTATTCAGAAAGAAAGGCAAATTGGACTTATCGACCGCGGCAAGGTGAACGCCCAGATGGTTGAGTTGGACAGTCTTCCAGAAGAGCTTGTTCTAATAGGCGATATTCATGGTGACTTGCAATCATTGCTATGGGTGCTCAAAGATATTGATTTTGAGACTAGACTGACAAATCCCAATAATAAGCTCATATTTCTTGGTGATTACGTGGACAGGGGAAGCAACTCTATTGGCGTGCTGTATGTAATCTGTTATTTGAAACAAAAATTCCCCAACTCAGTCGTTTTAATGCGTGGAAATCATGAAGCTCCAGTGGAGTTTCCTTTTTCTTCGCATGATTTGCCACTGAAACTCGCTCAGAAGTACGGACATAAAATGGCAGAATCAATCTATGGCAATAAGATAATACCATTCTTTCGGTTGCTTAGTTTAATCGTCTTGATACCGAAACAACTTTTAATCGTTCACGGAGGGCTACCGACAGGGGACGATCTGTTACTAAATATACGTCGCGGAAATGGCCTTGGATTTGCTGTTCAAGACCCGTTCATCAGTAGTACTGCAATGGAGGAAATATTGTGGAATGACCCGATGGAACATATTAGTAATGGGTTGGATTGGGAGTATTCCAGGAGAGGCTATGGTAAACATTTTGGGATAGCGATATCCAAAAAGTGGCTTAATACGTCGGCCAGCAAACTTGTTATCAGAGGACATGAGCCCTGTCAAGGTTTCAAGATCAATCACCAAGGAATGATATTGACTTTGTTCTCTTGCAAAGAAGCATATCCTGGGTTCCAGGCTGCATATATAAAGATAGCTCGGGAGCAATTAATGAATATTCATTATGGCGAGGAGTTTGTACGTTATATCAAGAGGATACCGTGAATACCTAACAAGCTAAACTTCTAGGGTTGTCTTAATCTCCTTACATCTTTTCCGGAGAGAAACTGTGGATATGTCAGCTACTTGGCATATCTCGACCTGTCGGAGAAACTCGTTGCAGGTTTGTGAAGCCAAATATAATACAGCGCCGGCCAGCGCTCTGGGGTTCTTCCCGATTGAAATTCGGTTTTGCTGTACCTCCGAAAATATTTTAAGTGCTTCTCGTTTTGTTTTCTCACTCAGATCAAGTCTGTTGGCTATGAGTGTAACATAATCTGGCCCATGCAGTACCGGCATTTGTAAAGAAAGCTCTCTCAATATCAACTTATAATGTGACATCACATCTTTACTGGATAAATTACAGACTGAAGCTACGTCAGAAATCGTTTTCGGAGTTGCAGTCTCCCTGCACGCAGCGTAAAGCGCTGCCCCTACGAGCCCTAGGGTTGATCTGCCCTTTGCGAGCTTTTTTATTGCTGCTTTCCTGTAGATATATGCAGCACTTTCCAGCACAGCTTGGCTAAGGTTAAGTTTATCGCCAAAATTATTTAGAAATTTTAAAGCCTTCTCCAAATTTCTCGAGATTGAGTCATTCAGTTGAGATCTGTTATTCCAAGTGCGCAATCTTTGCATTTTTAGTTTCTGTGCTGGTTCCAGCGCTTTACCGCGCGCATCTGTGTCCCCCATCCCTATTAGAGTGGATAGTCCCTTATGATGTATAGCCAAAGATTCAGGCATGCCAGTTCTGGATCTATCGCTGAAGCCAGATTGGCCAGAATATCCGCTCGAGTGTTCATTGTTAAAAAATTTATCGTTTGCAACGCAACCGCAGGAGCTGCAGACGTACTCACTTGAAACCATATCAAAGATAACAGTATAACCCTTACATTGTTCGCAGTATGTCGCATCATTGCGTTCGTTTAACTTGCTCTCCGGAGGCATTATGGTCTGAGCTCTACTCGAAACAGTACGGCAACTCTTTTTATCCATAGTTTTTCTAGAAATTCGATAATTCTAATATAAACGGTAGTATGCTTTGAAAATCGAACTCAAACATCTTTTTCTTAAGATTATTCTAGTATCTTAATGTGTGTCTACAACAAATCGTCTAGCTAACATTTACAAAATTCTAGAAAGCGGTTATTATATATTATGAGGTATTTTGTCTCTAGACATTGCTAGACGATATCCTAGTGGGCATTATAACAGTCGTATGGCTTACTAACGTCCCTATTGCATTTGTATCCATAATCAGGTTTCTGAAGAATAGAGAAGCTTTCATAGGAAAAGACGTTCAACGAGTTCACAACGACCCGGTAATAATATTCCAAATAACTAGTCGTTCTGCAACAAAGACGCCGGTCGTACTGCGAGGTATCGATTCAATAGTCACATCTTGTGACAAGATAAAGTACATCGATTACCGAATCTCGGTTATTACTGACGACCCACAGGACATTGATACCCTGTCCCACTCAAATAGTGAGGTTGTGCTGGTTGATAAAAGCTTTAGAAGTAATGCAATCAAGAAAGGAAGAGCGTTACAATATGCAGTCGAATCCAGGCGCAAAACTGGAAGAAACACTTCGAAATACTGGATCTTCCATATGGACGACGAAAGTTATGTTACAAATCAAACTGTTCTCTCTCTGCTCAAAGCCATTAGAGAAGGTCAAGGACTAGCCTTTGAAGGACCCATTTTCTACCCTTTAAAATTTGAATCGGCGAACATCCTAACAGCACTTGCTGAATCCATAAGGCCATTTACTTGCTACGATTGCGTATCGCAGATGAAAAATGAGCAATATGTCAAGACTTCTCCATTGCACATGCACGGAAGTAATTTACTGGTAAGATCAGACGTCGAGGATTCGATCGGTTGGAATTTCGGACCCACTCTTGCAGAAGACCAGATGTTCGGCTATCAGGTGTACCATAAATATGGTCCAAGATCCATGGGCTGGCACGGAGGTATTCTTTTGGAGCAGCCTCCCCTAAACATCAAGGATCACTTCATGCAAAGGCGTAGATGGGTTCTGGGTAGCCTACAGAACATAAACAAGTTTCCCCCGATTCACAGGTTTAAGCTCTCCTACAAGCTGATCACGTATTTTATGGGCTTTGCTTCTGGCTTCATCTCTTTAATCCTTTCTTTCCACATAAACCTACCTCTTTTGCTTATGACGTCAAATACCTTAATCAATTATAGAGTTGGAGCTGATGGCATGACTGTCTTTGGGAACTTGCTGAGAACACTTTCTTCTGAATTGACTGTGCATTTTTTTGGGAACATGGGTGCTTTTCAAGTTGGTGTTGGCGCGATCTTGTTGTTTTCTTCTATGATATGGCTGCTTTCATATCAAATAGGATTATTTTTAAACCTTAGATATTCGAAGATAGCGTGGTCAAAGAGATTCGTGTTGCATTTGCAAACTCTCATACTCTGTCCCATCTTAGGATTGGTGGAGACGTTCCCGGCGTTTTGGACATTAATTGAATATCACGCTAAACGCCAAACGTCAAGAGCAGACAAAAACCTCATTTATGACTTTTATGTGATAAATAAATAATTATTAAACTGTATCTTAGCCCCAATTTACGCCTTATCGCCCTGAGGGAGCTCTCGATCAGCGATTGTGATATCATCCACCGTACTTAAGCACTTTGTGCACCAGTTCAATACCTTGGTTGATTTGTTAAAAGGATATATTGGCAAGCCGTATCTGTCGTTTACTTGTCCGCAATTAGGACATATTTTACTTTGATTACTGTTATCTGCGTTGGGATTATGCCATGAAGTACTGCTGCTCATTATATATTAGTAATTACTATTAGCTGCGATTAAATAAACATTTGATTGGAATTTACCTTTGTTGTGTTTGGGAAGCCTGGATTACCTGTTCAACGAGGACTCTAAGACACAGGAGCTTATAGAACCTGCAGAGTAGGACCAGTCATAACGAAAGGGGGTACTATTGACCTTCGTAACTAACCGTCTCCATCCTGGATCTCCTCCATTTTTGGGTAGCCATAGAATCTGAATATCGATATCTTGTAAGGATTTTGAATATCGTCGCCATAACGTCGGTGTTTGCAAGCATGGCTTTGCTCTTGATTATTACTTACGAATACGAGCCAAAATTCTAAACGACGTTGAAGAACAAATCGAAGAAAGCGTGCCAGAAGAAATTACACTTTGTACTGATTGTAAATCTCCTGCTATAATTATAATTAATTACGGAAAACGTGGCAAGCGAGTGTTAAAACAAATTCTATGCTGCAAAGATTGCGGCAGACAATTCAGAAAACAGGAAGTGGCTTTCGCAGTGATTCAAGAATGATTTCTCTGATTCTTTCTATGCATTGCCGCAATGTAAGCTTGCGCGGAATTGCTGCTACTCTGAACGAGACTTACGGAATCAAAGTCGCTTACAAGACTGTTTACAATCATTTGCGCAGATATGAAAAAATGTTGTCTGATTTATGAACAGCTTGAAACCAAGGTTCAGCGGCAATGTGAATGTTGACGAATTATTTGTAAAAATCGATGGTCAAATGAAATACTTCTTTGCCGCAATAGATCCAAACACACGGGTATATTTGTTATGTACTATTTTATCACAGAAAAGAGACCATAAAGGGGCGCGCCGATTATTCCATAACCTTGCAGAAGTCCCAGGCCATAACAAAGTCAACAAACAATCAAAAGCATAACATCTGATGCGCTGCCAGCTTACAAAAGCGCATTCAAAGCTGAATTTGTTGCAGACGTACAAACCAAAACGGAAAATCCACCCAAGCATAATTTCGGCGCGAGAAAAAGAGGACTAGTCGATAATAGCATTATGGAGCGAGTCAACATTACTTTAAGAGGACGAGAAAGAAATTACAGAGGATTAAACATGGATGAAACGCCAATGATTCCTCTTTTTGCAGCATGTTACAATTTAGTCAGAGCATCAAGGAGTTGGCAACACAACTGCAACAGCTGCGGGCATCGATTTGAAATTAGGACATGACAAATGGAACGGGTTGATAAAACGCGCCTACAAATACAAGACAACAGGAGGAAATCAGGGTTTGAATCATGTCCGGTTAATTATTTCGGATATTTTCCGAACTGGCTCTTGCATTTTTTGAGCCAATTTTCGACCTAATTTTTCCATTGATATTCTCATCATTGTACGGGATCTCTGGTGTGCCTAGCGGAGCGACCGAATAAAATCTTGTTTTCCTTTGATTACCGACTTCAATGATCTCAAATAATCTCAGATATTTTTCATCCATAGCTATCAGTACCGAAGGATTTTTTTCGTTGTACCACAGTGTTGTATAGTAATCAGAATCGATTCCTTCGACTTTAATTTGTCCCTCGCTACTTTAGGCTCCGCCAACACCTTTCTTTTTGACCCGGAGACAATATAGTTGGGTCACGAGATCTCTTCCGCTGCCTATCGAGTAATGAACATCCTTTGATATAGTGCCATCAAATTTCAAGGCCAGCTCCTTGCTCCAATCGTAAATTAATTTTAACCCGCCTACACCACCAGCAAAAGCGCTATTTATCGGAATAAATATCCCAATCTGACCAGGCACATGTAACCGGTTCTGATATAGGAGTGTAAAATAGAGACCCATCATAAAACCGCACAAGAATATTGCGGGTAATATCACAGTCAATATGGATATGCGCATGTAGCACTGAATCAGTCAGCTCCGGCTTGATATTTGCAATCAGCGACACGTTCCTCTCGTTCACCAAGCATCTTTCCCATGCAAATTTGTCCATTAGAAGATTACACAATACCGCCAGGACAAATCTTATATTGTTCCGTTCATTACCGTCCTCTACTATGCCTAAGGCCGGCTTCAAGTCAATAACTGTAAGCGAAAATGTTTACAAGAAATTTTTTGATGTTTATGCAAAAAGCAGGAAGGAATTAGAATTAAAGGGCATCACTAGTTTCTCAGGTTATCTTACCAGCATGATGGAAGAGATGATGATCAAATACGAAGCGTTTGCCAAACATGCTCCATTCATTCAAAAGATTGCAATTGATCAAAATCGAGTTATTCTAAAGGATAACAAATGTAACAGAATCGTAGAAGTCCTTCTGAAGGATCAGGAGTTGCAGTGTCTTCTTGATGAAAAATCGGACTGTGTGCACGTAGGATTCGTATATTCTTTGCCTGAATTATATTCCATAATCAATAGCAAAGCAATCAAAGTACCTCGCCGTGTGCAATGAACCGGTCTCAGCGCTGGGTCTTCATAGAATCTTCACTGCTCGACGAGGTTCCTTAATGGAGGGGGTGGGATTCGAACCCACGAACCCCTAAGGGACGGGATCACCTATTTTCATCTTGAGTCCTGCGCGTTTGACCGGGCTTCGCTACCCCTCCTCGACAAAGCTCGCGCTTATCTTCCCCTATTTCAGGGTTACGTCGTCCATCGGTCACTATGTATTTGCCAAGCAAATCAATCTTTAGAATACAATAATTGATTTGTTATCACGAACGGTGAGTGCATCTCGGGTCTTGGTCCCGCTTTCTTTTAATCCCCAAAGTTAAAGTAATTGTCACAGCTTTAATCATCTTAAGGGTAGATATTTCGTGCCGAAGCCTGAAATCGTCTCTAAACTATGTACGAAATGTCATTCAAAAACCGTTCATGAAATAAGAGAAAAGACGGTTGTTGGAATTAGACTTGTTTGTACTGATTGTGGCCAATCGATGATGATAAGCAAGATGTAATCTGAGTAATCCGGAACCTTTATTATAACAATCGGATAAAGCAAGGGAGTAAGAAATGAAGATCACTGATCTAAAACCTGGAATGCGAGGGGTCAGCGTGGACGGAAAAATCGAAAGCATTACAGAACCGCGAACGGTAAATCTCCGAACTGGTGGAACTGCTCAAGTCGCAGATGCGATAATCTCCGATGAGACAGGTCAAATAAAGCTCTCCTTATGGGATGATCAGATTAACCTTGTCAAGCAGGGAGATAGCGTTTCCATAGAAAACGGCTACACTCAAGCATTCCGAGGAGAAAACAGCCTCAACATAGGTAGATATGGCAAGATCAAAAGGCTATGAAAACGTTCGTGATCCTTTTCAATAGCATGAGCCAAACCATGCTTTATCAGTTTGGTGTTACATTCAGAAGCAGCGCCCCAAAGAGCTGGTGTCTTCTCACTAGCTGATGTAGCCCATATCAGACGGTCTGTTCGTTGCGCTACCTTGTTGTTGTGATTGTCCCATTCTTCCGGCCATTTGCTGTTCTATTGTTTGGATTAACATTTCTGTGTCTTTGGCTCTCTTTTCAAGATTTTTCATGTCTACGCTAACACCTACGATCGAAAGTAAAGTTTCTAAGAGGGACTTGGATGCTTTTGCATCGACTACATATCCGGAGGTTTCTCCTAAAAGGCAAGTACCCTTAACCCCCCGGAGTTTTGCGCTACCAATGATAAGCCCATTCATACCAGTGATGCTCCCGCCGTCCATCGTCGAGATATTACGCTCGCCAAAGGACTTTATGGTATCTGTATCAGTTGCGGTGCCATAAATCCGCGGATTTTCCACAAACACTCCGGTAATATATGCTGCCAAAGTAAAAACGTGCGACGTCTTGAATCTCGCAGCAATATCCAATATTTCCTCAGCCAAGAGATACTCAGAATCTGGGTTTGCAGGTTGAGAGTCACCTGTCAGTAACAGCAGACTGGTGTCGGTGGAGCTCCCACCCTTTGAGTAGAAGATAGTGTTTTTCATGAGATCTGCAGTCCCGTCAGATCGGATCAGAACCTGGGGAGGGAAAGAAGTAGAGTAAATATCTGCAAGGTGCTGAGCATGCAGCTCTTCAATCAGATGATCGACGGCCATCTTCCCGACGTATCCACTTCCCGGAAAACCACAAATTAGATAAGGAGATTTTAATTCTGGTAATTCGCCTGAAGAATAAATTACATTTATTCCAGGGCGTGAGGGTAGCATAAAATTTCGAACGATTCATGCACTTTAAAACGTTACGAGAGAGACTTTCCTTGGACCGACAAAGGAAGCGAATACCGGCGCTAGCTGTGAATAGTTTCCCAATAGAATGACCGGTGTCCGTATTTTGAGGAGACCGGAAGAGTTTGGATTGGATAAACATTTGAGTTAATACCTTGGATGCAAGAATTAAAATAAAAAGGATCTAAAGTCCTTATTGTTTCAATTAACTGCACACTAAAACCAGTTGTGCCTTCAGATAATATTATTAATGAAACCAGTTGTTTTCAGTTGTAGCGCCTTGGTAGCTCAGCCTGGTAGAGCGTTGCCTTGGTAAGGCAAAGGTCGCGGGTCCAAATCCCGCCCAAGGCTCTTTACGTTTGAATTGGAGTAGATCCAGATGCCCGTGGGGCTCTCAAATCGTGATTTGCAGTCTCATTTTGATAGTCTCAAGAAGTCAGTCCTTGTAAAATTCGAACTTACAGTCTCCTCCCTATGTCGAATCCATGTTGTTTCCAAAAAGCTACCGAGAGCACCCCAAATTACACTGAAATACCTAATGAATTATGAAGTATTGCATATATCCTCGGAACATAGGACAGCTCGGTTGAACATCTTTAATTCTTCCTCACCACCTAAGGAGAATGTTGCGTATAGTATTGTCTCTGACGTAGAAAAACCGATCATCTCACTGAAGGTAGCGTCATCATCCTAATAGTTAGGAAGATACGAGATATGACATAGTATAGACGTACGCTTTTATTAGATTTCGCATCAAGTCAAACTGCTACAAAGGCGGGGGTTGTAGAGCCTGGCCAAATAAGCTAACTGACTTTGGAGACGCGGGACTTAAGATCTCAAGATTGGGTGATCCCGTCTCTTAGGGGTCCGTGGGTTCGAATCCCACCCCCCGCACGTAATATCGTCTTATGGAGTTGCTCAGATTTGTTGCGCTCTTGTATGCCTCTTACAATCCAAAACCGTCTTGATAAATTGCCGATGAATTCTGTCATCACCCGATAGTTCTGGATGAAAAGAAGTGCCTATAATATTGCCCTGTCTTACTCCAACAATTCTATTATTAAATTTGGCAATAATGTCGACAGCCGCACCGACCTCTATTACGATAGGAGCTCTAATGAAAACTCCTTTGAAGAACTTATTATTCTTACCAAGAATCGGTATACTCAGCTTTGCTTCAAACGAGTCGTCTTGCCTTCCAAATGCATTTCGTTCCACGACAATATCCAAATTAGCTAGAAGTTGCTGTCTTGTCTCTCCCACGACTCGATCGTATGCACGTTTTGCAAGCATTATCATGCCAGCGCACGTTCCAAGGACCGGCATACCTTCAACTATACGCCGTTTGATTGTATGAAGTATTTCGCCCTGTATTGTGGCAAGAGTACTAATAACCGTACTTTCACCACCTGGTAAAATTAAGCCATCGATTTTTTCAATCTCTTCAGCATACCGAACAAAGTTTACATTACCTTTTACTTTGGAACGGTTGAGCGCTTCTTGCGCAACAGCTTTATTTTCTTCAATATCACCTTGAATTCCTAGGACACCAACAGAAATTTTGGTCTTCAAATGGACGGTCCCCGTTCCTGCATTTTTAATTCGAGGTTTTTTGTATCCAAACCAAGCATGGACTTTTTCTCGTCGACCATTTTCTGAGCTTCGACAACAATCTTAGGGTTATCATAATAAGCGGTAGCCAAAACTACAGCTTTTGCACGCTGAGCTGCATCGTCTGCCTTAAATATACCTGAACCCACAAATACCCCGTCGCAACCAAGGCTCATTAAAAAGGACGCGTCTGCAGGCGTAGAGATTCCCCCTGCCGCAAAATTCACTACAGGTAGTCTACCAAGCCTTGCAGTCTCTTCGACTATGGCGAGAGAGACTCTTAACTCTCTTGCTGCTCTTATCAATTCTTGATGGTTGTCAGAAATCGAGGCAATCCAGCAGATCGCGTTATTAACTAGTTTAATATGTGAAACGGCTTCGGCAACGTTTCCTGTTCCGGGTTCACCTTTGGTTCTTATCATAGCACAACCTTCTTCAATTCTCCTTAGTGCTTCACCAAGATTCTTCGCTCCATTAACAAACGGGACAGTATAATCCCATTTCCAAATATGCCTGAGGTCGTCTGCAGGAGTCAAAACCTCACTCTCGTCTATCATATCCACCCCAGTCGATGCTAGGACATTAGCTTCTGAAACATGCCCAATACGACATTTGGCCATAACCGGAATAGTGATGGCGTCCATGATGTCTTCGATTATCTTGACACTGGCAGTTCTAGCTACGCCGCCAGACTTTCTAACGTCGTAAGGCAGCTTGTCTAGTACCATAACAGCAACAGCTCCGGCATCTTCAGCAATTTGTGACTGCTCAACATTTGTGACATCCATTACAACTCCGTGCTTTTGCATATGAGCAAAACCCCGTTTAAGCAGTGTGGTCCCTCTGAGAACTACCGTTTTATCAAAGGCGGTGGATCGAATTCCCTTCGGCTCATATTCAGCTGCCACTAGAGATATTGTCATAAATGAACTTCCTCTAACACTTATATAGATATTATTTTATTTTATAAAATAAGTCGAAGTGCTAATGGCCGTACCCTGTCTGCTTGACAAGCCTTATCGTTGTTAATGACGTTGTCGAGATGTATATTCGTTTGTAACAGGCTAACTTTAATAATGAAAGTCGCACAACTAATGAAGATTTCAGATTTGAAAATAGAACGATTCGACACTTCGTTAGCCTTGTTTATGATTCCTATCATAGTCGTGTTTGTCGTGTTTCTTATGCTGGAAGCAGGCCTTGTCTCAAAATAGTCCTTAGGCAGTACATCTTCACTTATGTTGGGGTTCTAAAGTAACGCCAGCCACAATCGATATTTTATAATTTAGTCGGACTACCTTACACCTAGAGAACTCATAAAGTATAATAGGTTTGAGCGAGAAAAACCTATGTTGGCCGAGATTGCTAAAAAAACAAACAGCGCTGATGGAGTTAATTGCGAACACTGCGGAAATCATATCGATGCGTGCATGTGTGAATGTCCATACTGCGGCGAAGTTGATAGATGTGAGTGTTGCCTGTTTGATGCGGCAACTGGCGGATGAGATTACGGTTTTTTTTCTGACCTGTATGATCATAAAGCAATAAAAGGAGGAAAATGCAAATCACATTGTCTTGTTGGTTGGAGCAAAGAACTTCGCAAATTCGTTAACCTGGATGATAGGCGGCGCCCAGGGTAGCGGCGTCGACTCGGCAGCAAATATTTTCTCCAGGGCTTGCTTTCAGGGTGGGCTCCTCGTCTTCGGAAATCGGGAATACTATTCTAACATTAAAGGTGAACACAGCTATTTTGCAGTACGTGTGTCCGAAGACCCGATTCGTTCCCACCTGGACGACATCAATATTCTGGTTTCTTTCGATGCTGAAACAATATTCAGACATGCGGACAAGGTAACGAGTGGCGGTGCCATAATCTACGATTCAGATTTGAGCAGCACCACACTTCAGGAAGTTCCAACAATAGATGAACCTGCTGCTAAACGTATTAGAGAGATGCTAGAAAAGAGTGGAAGTCCTATTACCGTTAACGGAATGGTAAACCTCGCCAAAAACAATGGCGCTGTTCTGTATGACATTCCGTATTTTGGGATACTCAAGCAGTTTTCTGTGGCGATTAATGAGCCCGCACTCAGCAAGCTAACACGTATGATAAACGTGATGGCACTATCAGCATCGATGGCCATATTGGACTTTGACAAAGAGATACTAGCCAAAGCAATCAAAGTGACCTTTAAGGCAAAACCGAAGATTGCTGACGGCAATGTGCTTGCAGCAAATTATGCATACGAATACGTCAAATCGCGATTTGATTTATCGCAATCCCAGTTTAAGTTGTCATCCAAGCCACAGTCAGCCGATATCATCCTCGTTCAGGGTAATCAATCTTCAGCAATGGGGAAATTGGTAGCCGGTTGCAGATTCCAGACGTACTATCCTATAACCCCGGCAAGCGACGACAGCGAGTTTCTC
This sequence comes from Candidatus Nitrosopolaris wilkensis, assembly GCA_003176995.1. Lineage (GTDB taxonomy): Archaea > Thermoproteota > Nitrososphaeria > Nitrososphaerales > Nitrososphaeraceae > Nitrosopolaris > Nitrosopolaris wilkesensis. The sequence goes on along the minus strand of QHBN01000045.1, from coordinate 3,551 downwards.
GAATCTAACCAGATAATAGAGCAGACTGATGGCAATAAAGGATCTATGGTAGTCGTCCAGACAGAAGATGAAATAGCCGCGATTACTATGGCTATTGGCGGGGCATTGACGGGCGTGCGATCGGGGACGGCCACATCCGGACCTGGATTTTCCCTGATGGCCGAAGCACTTGGTTGGGCTGGAATGAATGAGGTCCCGTTGGTAGTGTCGCTATATCAGCGCGCAGGCCCCTCTACAGGACTACCGACTAGACATGAACAAGCCGATCTGAGGTTTGCTATTCATGCAGGTCATGGTGAGTTTCCTAGAATTGTCTTTGCATCTGGCGATATCGAGGAGAGTTTCTATGACAGCGTAAAAGCTTTCAATTTTGCAGAAAGATATCAAATGCCGGTAATACACATGTTGGATAAATTGATTGCGAATAGCGTTATGACATGTAAGTATTTCGACCAGTCGAGAGTGGCGATCGATAGGGGAAAACTCTTACAGAGTCTACCGCCCTCCGTAGAAGTTGGAGCGGCGGGCCATTATCTTCGGTTCAAATTTGGGGAGAGCCCGGTTTCGTCACGAATTCCTCTCGGGACTGAAAATGGGATATTCTGGAATAGTGGGGATGAACATACCGAGGAAGGGCATATTACTGAAGATCCTTTTATACGCAACAAGATGATGGATAAGCGATTAAGCAAATTAGATCTCGCCTTGGAGGAAATATCTGATGAAGATAAGGCGGTATCCTACGGACAACTAGACCCGTCACTCGCACTTACCGTGATCGGTTGGGGCTCTACTAAGGGTGCAATTCTGGACGCGTTGGATGAGCTTGCCCTAGAGGGCAAAAGGGTACATTTTGTTCAGGTGCGTCTAATGAATCCATTTCCTACGGCGTTACTAGAAAGGATGCTGCTGAATACTAAAATTTTGGTGGACATCGAAATGAACCACACTTCGCAATTGGGATCGCTTGTCAAGCAATATCTGCACCGTGATAGCGAGTATAGAATAGTAAAATACAACGGCAGGCCCATGTCTACCAGTGAGATTTATAACGCGTTAATGAGCATCATTAAAGGAAATGCTCCTAGGAGGATTGTGTTAGAACATGGCACTTAAGCTTGCGGATTATAAAACGAATGTTCATAATGATTGGTGCCCTGGCTGTGGAGATTTTGGTATTTTAAGCGCAATTCAAATGTCCTTGGCGGATTTGCAGATCCCTATGCATAAGGCTACAGTATTCTCAGACATAGGATGTTCCGGCAAGACAGCGCACTTTATCCACTCTTACGGCATCCATACCCTTCACGGTAGGGTATTGGCTTTCGCTCAAGGGGCGAAACTGTGCAATCCAGAATTAAACGTTTTGGCAGTGGGTGGTGATGGCGGGGGCCTTGGAATCGGTGCAGGTCACTTTGTCAGTGCTGGTCGAAGGAACGTGGACATGGTTTATATTATGTTCAACAATGCGGTCTACGGCTTAACCAAGGGCCAGGCGGCTCCGACTTTAAAATTAGGTATGAAGACCAAATCGTTGCCACAACCTAACGTGAACAATTCAGTGAATCCCATAGCGCTGGCGCTAGTGTCTGGATTTACTTTTATAGGCAGAGGCTATTCCTATGATGTGAAGCATCTAAAGGATTTGATCGCGAAAGCTGTTCAGCACAAGGGGCTAGCTTTCTTAGATGTTCTTCAGCCATGTCCCACTTATAATGACATCAATACTAAAGAATGGTTTCAAGGCATAGATAACATGAATCCTGAGACCGGCAAGCAAATGCCTAGAACGTACAAGCTAGAGGAAACCGGCTATGATGGCGTTGTGCATGACGAGGAACAGTTGAATGGTAAAATGGGGCAGGTGATAGAGCGGTCTAATGAATGGGGAAGCAAGATTCCATTAGGCGTTTTTTACAAGAATGAACATATTCCAACTTATCAAGAGAGGATAACGTCTAAGATCCATAATTACGCAGAATGGCCACCATATAGACAAAGCATTGCAGACGAGAATCATGGCCCAATAACCACTATTCAGAAGCTTTTAGACACTCTCAGGGTCGACAATTAGCAATTAGGTACAGAAGCAAGATTAGGCTATTGTGTGATCTTCAATATTTTTTACACATATAAATTTGAAAATAGCAACAGGTATCTAGTGGGATCCTGAAAAATTAAAAATTCATTCGCTAACGGCCTCTGAATCCTTATGTGAGACACGCAGGTTCTAGTAAAAAAAGAAAAGAAAGGTGAGGATTTTTGGGTCAGTCCCATTTACTCCACGCGGCCATCCATCTGTAAGTCCACGTGTTCAGTTTAGCACCCAATGCTGCTATCGGTACAGTTAGCACTGCTGAAGCGCCTGCTCCCAAGGCAACGGGACTATTGTAGAACTTTCCGACCTGAGGCTCAATTGGCGTCATATAAGGTGGCAATGTGGGTCTAGGATACTTGAATGCGACTTCCAACGGATCTCGCACTAGCAGCAGGTTGATCATGTTGAATAACGGAAGTGATAGACCAACCAAAGTACCGCCGACAAGTATTAGCATGTGCTTATTGCGCCGCGTAGCCCAATACGTGAGGTCCAACAACATGGCTGAAGGTATCCATACTGGTACTGCTACGAAGTCATATGGGTATCCTAATGCAAACCACGCACCTTTTGCAACCCATGTATAGATAGTCATTATGGTTGCGTAATACGTGGCTGTTCCTGGAACTCCTGTAAAGAGCAAGTAATAGACAGCTCCTACTGCAAGCATAGTCGATTGTGAAATCGAAAATATTACAAAGGATGTCCAAGCCCAGTCGGTGTAGAAGATATAGTCTCCTGCGTTAATTGTCAGTAGCGTGCTATTGACAGCAACTACAACAATGAACAGATAGTGGGTTGTACGTCTAAGCCAGACCATAGGATTCTACGACGTCAAGTAATATATAAAATTTTATTTTATTTGCAAGAGGACTATTTGCACCATGGATTACTTGTAGTAAGTCTTCAGTCCGTGACTATCAAATAATATGTCAACCGTATGTCACAATAAAAAATATAAAAGATCAGAGTGTCAAGTTACGGGCGATGCAGTTTCTCGCCAGTGATCTTTATTATGAAGAGGAATCCTAATGCTTCAATCACTGTCAGTACGGAAAGTGCATAAAGGCCACTAGGCAAAGGATATGCCCACGGATATATTGTTACACCAACATAAACCCCACCAGCAGTCGCCGCCCAGCATAATGCAAATCCAAAAATATAGATTCTCCGCCAGAATGAAGACTCGACTCTGTGTCCTATCATCTTCTCATATTCATCGCGACCTCCACCTTCTTTTCGTCCGCCGGTACCGTATCCCTTTGGTAAAGTCATCTAATCTAAAGAATTAGTGAATACCCTTTTAAGTTTTGCTGTTAAGCCGTCTCGGATTAATAGCTCGGTGTTTTACAAATTGAAGTTGTCGAGAAATGTAGTCTTTTGGAAATGATACCTTCAGCCGCAAGACCATAGTTGGACTAAACTTGAAAGAAATAAAATAAAAATAAGTTGG
>QHBN01000044.1 GCA_003176995.1 Candidatus Nitrosopolaris wilkensis | reverse complement strand
TTGAAGTCAATTATTTAAGTTTGATGCTCCTGACTGGACGTCGTACCTTTTGTCGAGGAACCCTAGGCGTAAAAGCATCTCTTAATTTACTAAAGAAATCTTGAATGATTCGAGGTCATCCAAAAGTATAAAATCTGCCTTGAGGCCTGGCGGAATTGCGCCTTGATCTTTTGTTCCGAAATGTTGTGCAGTTGTGCAGTATAGATTGAAGCCATCTGACTTGCTCACGTCGGGTTCTGGCCCCTTTTGCTGGACAAAAAGGAGCCACGTTTTACTTTACTTTACCTATGGCTAACAACCAACACAACCATCAAAACCAACGTGAAGGTGATAATCAATGACACCAGAAACAAAAAAGGAAAATAGTAAGAAATAGTAAGTCAGCATTGTTTCGAAATCCTCGCTTCTCCCTTGTGCAAAATAGGTAACGTGGATACCATCTAGGGCCCTTGCAAATCATCTCATAAAACATGATTTCCTGGTAAACTTTCATAGATATTTCGAATGTTGCTAGTATTACTGGTGCTCCAGCCAAATGACATCTCAGGAACGGGTAGTTACTGGGATTCTCTGGTTCTTGACGGGCATACTCATATCTGTAGCTCGAGGGCGCATCGCGAGGAGAAGCAGGGTGGGTTTCCATATTTGCATACGATGCGTCATAATTCAACAGAATTAATTTTGTGACGAATAAATCTACAGATTAAGTTAACCAAGAATAAAGTACGTGAGTGAACCTTGTAAGTTAATAATGTAGTCCTTTGAAATACATTATATGTTGCAATCATTATGTGATACCTGAATATGAGTGCTGAAGAAATCAATGATACAGTCGTAGAGGAAACCCTTTCGACACGAGGACTCCTACAGAGGAATAATAGTACCTTTGGCAATGAAAACCTGATAGGTCCATTATTCAAAAAAAATCGATCTGATAACTGAAGGGCTCGATAGATATCTTCGCGAACAACTGAAAGAGCAAGTATCTATAGAAAATTCAGCTATCATATCCGACTATGTTCTAATCCAAAGGACAGAGATGAATCTATCTGCCAATTATAGATCGACCATTCTCTCGATACTTATCGTATTTTGCAAAGCCTTACGTAACAAGCCATTTTTCAAAATTACCAGGGATGATATTGTGACATATCTAGATTGTTTGCGCAAGCCTGAGAGCATCGATCCATTGCACCAGTGGATTGGCACCTATAATCTGAAAAGAGAGTGTTTGGCAAAATTCTTCAAATGGTTGTATAACTCAAATGTTACATCTAATGATAGAACAATCCCGCCTATCATGAAAGATATCCCTAGGCTAAAGCGCAGAGAGCAATCTGTCTATAAGCCCTCTGACTTGTGGACTAGAGAAGAGGATTTCTTGTTTCTTAGACTATGTCCAAGCAAACGTGATAGATGTTACCACGCAGTATCTCGTGACGCTTCTGCCAGGCCCCATGAGATTCTTAGTATTACTGTGAAATCAATCCATTTTAAGTTGACAGCTGATAACAAGCAATATGCTGAGGTCCTAGTAAATGGTAAAACTGGTATCAGACACATACCTTTGATCGATTCTATTCCGTACCTGAAGGATTGGATTGATAACCACCCGCAGTGCTAGCATCACTTTGATAAATATGCCCGTCTCAAAAATCGAGGTTAATGGATACGGGTGCATTAGATGTGGGTATAAATGGATCAATCGAGTCAATGGTAAAGATGGACCAATACCCAAAAGGTGCGCCAATTGTAAAACGTCGAATTGGAATAGAGATGAAATTACTCCTAAAGAAATTGGATTGCGAAGGCGAGTACGTGTACTGAAAACAGTCTATGAATGTCAAAGTTTAGCGGTGTTGTGGGACAAGATACATTGGCAGGAAGGACTAACTGAAAAATTCCTTAACTTAGATCCGTCACCAGCACTGGAAGAATTAGAACGCGTCCTATATGCGCCAGAAGTAGTACTAAGACTATGATTAAGGTCTTGGCATATTTGTTAGGGGCGGAGAATCAATTATAGAAACACAGTGTAAGTCATTGTTTCCTAGAATAACTAAATTATGTTAACGAAGGTACCAACTATATTCGAAGGTGAACGTTAATGGTCCTAATTTAATACAGTGACAAATATACTTGAGGGAAAATAAAAACTAGCCATCCGGCCTAATTGTTGAGATGTATACCAAGTCCGCACGGCTAGAGCGCACAATTCTTTTCGTGTCGTTTAGATCAGCCATTGCCACGACCGATGTGTTCATAGGTAGCTTCTAGAAGTCCCTTGCATAATTCTTCACTCTCGACCTATACCAATATCATTGTTATGTGCATTTTGTGGTCTAGCACGTATAAAGCAGCGAGATTCTGCTGTCGTACCCCCACACAAGAGAGGCCCAGTCCGAAAACTGCAAATGTATCTCCTTCAAGGGGTTTCAGTTTTATGATTCGGTTCCTACACGTAGCTGATTTATCATTTAATATTTATAGAATATTCTTTGAACTATATTTGGCACTGAATTGAATACGGATGACCCGCACTTTTCTCCTCCGCATTTCCCTGGAAATAGAGTGCGACTATAAATGGTGGTGGTCCGTGGTGTAGTTTGTAGCTCAATTCTCA
>QHBN01000043.1 GCA_003176995.1 Candidatus Nitrosopolaris wilkensis | reverse complement strand
AAACTAACATATGATTTTCTTGTAACGCCGTCAAATAATTCTGCAATTGATCAGGAGATAGGAAGCGATTAAGTAGAATTCGACCCCTTTTGAAGTTAAGTGTCTCGAGAATGATTGCAATTATGTCAAGCGGGGTGTATTCCAATTATGTCCAAAGCCATTGGGAAACTAAGTATTTATATAACACTAATATTTGTAGGCGTCTATTTACATTAAAACAAATCACGTATGACTTAGATTAAATATAGTTTTGTAGTAACCCTTTTCTTATCCGAGTGTGATCAATAATATATTGTGCTACTACTGTTATCATCTCTGTAAATTTGTTCACTTATTTGGAACAATTATTTATTCTCATGCTGCTCCCCACAGCATTCGGCTTTTCCGGGTGGCTAGAAGCGATCTCAGACACTTAATTTCATTAATGGATCAAAATCAGACTCGGTCTTACTATTTATCAAACTAGGTGAATATGGGATTTCACAGTAATAATGAGTCTATCTAATAAAATGCAGATTTTTTTGTGCTAGTGGCTATACTAAATTGATTATCCGAATATTAATAATTCTACTGACAAATTTCAAGCCATTTTTTTATATCCTCTGTATACCAATGCAAGAGATAGCAAATGTAGTTGGGACTTGATATATCCATATTGTTTGTCCGTTCTCTAATAACCTAGTCCCGGATTGCAGTTTGGCAAGAAGAATGCCCATTTTTAAATAGTTGAAATCTAATATACTCGTTGAAAGACTTTGTTATCGCCAAGGACTTGACATGGAATGACATTTTATATTTCCACCAATCTAATGAGATAACTATCTCACATGCCACCTCTAACCCGGTCTACTTGCCTCTCTGGTCCACGCTTCTCCGAATACCATTTTAATGATATTCCTTAGTCACGCACAATTGGCTAAACTGTGTTGTTGCCTCTTACAATTTTCTAGTTCTTGAACCTGTTAGAACCCTAAGTTTGTTCTAATAGACTCCTATTTCCGCATTATGGAAAACACGGATTCCGTAATTAATGCATACAGCCAATGTTTCAATATACATGAACAAACTCTGTTCATACACTGCTAAGATATATTATTAGTTGCGCTATCTAGAAAAGAAAGTTTCACTGATCCCAACAATTCTGATATAGGCTTGATATGCCCATAGCCATCCATTAGTCTGTTCCATATTCCCTTTATCTTTCCTCTATTCTCCGGGTCGTCTTTCAGCAATACAATTAGGTCTTCTAATAAAGCAGCTAACTTCGGTTTGTCCTCTTCATCTACTTCGTTCCTTACGATTGTTATTTCTGAAGACTCGTTTATGTCAGAACTTCGTTGTGATAACCCTCGAGTAAGGATGTCGATCCTCTTAATGATCTCATCTCGTTCCATAGATGAATTATCCTGAGGAATTATATAAAGTGGAATCTTTGCCAAAGCATAAAGAAGTATGGCGGAGGAGCATAGAATCGCTATGAGTAGTATCTTTTTCCTTAAGTCTTAATCCTATAATTCTGCTATTGTCAAGGATTTAAGGGCATAACAAGGTCCAGATTCGACTTCCTTCTAAGGAGCAGTCGCAATGATACATCAATACTCGTTTTATTATATAAGCAGCAAAGTAGTTGGACCAGCCATCATATCGAACCGGGGTGTTCTAATCCGGGTTCGTAGTGTAATAAATAATTAATTAATCTACAGCAGGTACAAGCACATACAGGAGTATCTATTAAATTAAAGTAGTCTCTCATTCTTGGTGAGAGAAAGGATGAACGATAAATTGGTCTTACTAACTGGTGCACTCGCGATAGCTATGGTCACAGGGATATTATTGGTAGTTGTTAGTGCTAGAATTTCGGGACCGGAATTCGTTTCTGGGAAATTAATTTCTGCAAGGCTCTTGACTAATGCTAATACCCTGAATAATCTCACAACAGGGAATGTGGTCAAAGTAAAGACTGGCGGGGGAGACAATAATGTGTCATCAACCCAATTTTTCCCACAAACAGTCGAAATTAAAACTGGTGGAAGTGTTACTTGGTACAATCCCTCTCGGGTACCAGAACCCCATACCGTTACCTTTCAGATGGGTAGCTTATACCCAACACAATCTTTTCTGCCGGTAGAGGTGTCAAAATCTGCTCAATTAACCCTATTGCCGTCGGCTGCTTCTAACGGCGAACCAATTGTTGTCCCCGGGCAAAACCACACAAGTTTCATAATAGCCGCAAACGCTAGGGCATACAATCCGGTTGTCATTAATTCAAATGGCAGTATGACATTCCTTAATTGGGACGCGAAATATACTATGAATGGAAGTGAGAAGTATATTAATTCGGGTTGGTTGTTCCCAAACGGCGAGATCCCGCCAGGCATTCAAGCTGGAAGAACGTTCACGATAACTTTCGAGAAAGCAGGCTTATATGAGTACACTTGTGTTTTTCATCCATGGATGACTGGAAAGGTCATTGTAAAATAAATAATCTAAATTACCGTTGCATTGATCGCGTGAATGTGATTTTATAGAAAATTACCCTCCCAGTCAACTATACGGTATTATTTTAACGACTATGGTTTGGTATATTTATCAATCGGTATGATGAGACGAAAGTAATCAGGGCCAACGCGAATAGAAAAACACCTGTTGATAAATGGGTTGCCACAAGCAAAGCGTTTAATTTTGTATTGACAACAAACATACCCAATACAATCTGAACTGCGACTATAATACCAGCTGTAATAGCAGTTTTTCTCATAATTCCTGATTTCTTCGCACCATATCCTGCAGTAGCAAAGATAACGCCTGCAGTCATCGCAGCAACAATTCTATGAATTTCCTCAAAAAGGTACTTTTTTGGTGGAAAATTGAACCCGTTGGGACAAAGTGGCCAACCAGGGCATGATAGCCCTTGATGTGAGGCATCAACATAAGTTCCGATTAGCATCACCGAAAAGAGCAAAGCTAATGACGCGAAAGAAAGGCAGACTATCCTCATCACAATCATGCGATCATCCACCATGGTACGCGCTAATAGATAATTATTAACCTTACATCTTGCTTCGAAGAGTGTCTGGCATCGCCGCATACTACGAAAGGCTCCAAAAAATGGTTGCGATACAATGAACCTTATATCAATAGCTAGTACTTACGGAAGAGGCTTTGAAGCTGAGAAAGTTGAAAAATACCATGTCAGTCCCGATTAGCCTATTAAAATAAGAATCCTTAACATATAATCGAAATTGAAACAGCAAATAGCAGATAATCGAACGATCAAGTTTATCATCTGCTAGCCCAGATTTGTCATGACAGCGTGTTAGCTAAGGTAATGAAGCAAAAGAAAGTTTTGTTATTATCGATGCTAAATTAATTGTAGCCTGTTCAGTTCTTTCTGGCATTTGTCGGATATTCCGATCATGCAGAGAAATTTTACTAGTTTATTTCATTACGGCTAAGTCATGCCGATGTGGATGGGCTAGCGTCGGAGCTATTGACTCTCATCAACAAATATTCTAGCTTCCGCTGCAACATTGAATTGATTTTATGGCCGTCTGCTCTTCCTCTAAGCAGTGCCATGCTTTTACCCATGAGTATTCCAACTGCCCCGAGTCGTTTTTCAATAATTATAGACATATTCTCTTTTAGAATCTTCTCAATAGCTGTGTCCAATTCTTGATCACTTATCGCTGTTATGCCGAGTGCCATTTTGGCTTCTTCGACTGTTTCAGCCTCTTTTTTCATCAGTTTTTCGAAAATTGAGATAACAGATTCTTTAGCGATCGTGCCATTATCAAGTCTTTTGAAAACGTCAATAAGGATTTCATCCGTTATAACTGCTGGATCCAATCCGCGTCGTTCCAGATTAATTAGGTCTTCTGTAAGTTTTGATGCAATAAATGTTGGACGTACCTCTTTCACCGACCCGGCAATTTCCTCAAAAATGCCGAAATAATCAGAATCAAAGATTTGCTCTGCAAGTTTTTTGTTCAGGCTGTATTTCTTGGCCAGGGAATTTAAGATTTCGTCCATTGATTTGGGGACATTTTCGGAAAGGGAAGCTATTCTTGAACTGTTGATTGGAATAGACGGAACGTCAGTTTCGGGATACATCCTTGCCGCGCCCGGTCTTGGTCTACTGAATACTGTTTTGCCCTCCGATGTAGCAGCGCGTGTTTCTGGCGGAACACCATTCAACGCCATCTTTAATCTCTGAATTATGGCTTCTATTGCAAGATCGACCTTAAAGTTTTGACCACCAACGATTACGAATGCATCCACTTCGGCATCCATACGCAATTTATTTTTTATTGCCTGAACTTCTTCGCTGCTGATACCATACCTTGGTAACTCATCAGAATGAAATACGCCTCCCAGTCCGTAAAATCTAACCAACTCACTCAGTTGCTTTCCTATACGTATATCCGGATATGGTTCAAATCCTATCATACCTCCAAAACCCCTTACCCTGATTGCCTTGAAAATGCTATTATTTTCTCGGAGTGAATTTATCACCACTTTCGAAGGAGACTTCATTAAAATGTCGGTTACATCTTCAATCCTGTCACCAATTTCTATTTCAACATCTTTCCTATCTCTTAGTTTTTGGGCAATTGTAATCAAACCATGCTGTCTGAGCATTTCATATTGTATTACTTTTACAAGTTGGTCCAATCGCTGCACACCCTTTACTTCAACCACTGCTCCGTTATCTATGGAAATATTAACATCCTGTCTTATGCTTCCTAGCCCTCGTGCCACTCTCTTACTTGCGCGTAATAGCCTGCCGAGGGACAGTGCAATCCGCATTATTTCCTCAGGCGTGCCAGTCACCGGCTCGAGTGCAATTTCAACAAGTGGCACCCCTAATCTGTCCAGTCCGTACTCCTTAATTGTACCGTCGTCTGAAATCAATTTAGCCGCATCTTCTTCAAGACATATACTTTGCACTTTCACTCTTTTTTCATTAACGTCAAGGTACCCGCCATTGGCAACTAGAATCGTTCGCTGAAACCCGCCTGTATTTGAGCCATCAATTACGAATTTACGCATAACATGCAACTCATCGCCAATATCCGAATGAAGGGCTATGGAAATTATCAGTGCAGTTTCGAGCGAGCCGTTGTCAACGTCGTGTGGTGGTTCCTCATCGGCCTCTACTAAGCAACTAGAAGTTGCTGATGCGTAATACTTTATCGTACGCATCTTTTTGAATTCGAACAGTGCAGCAGGATCATACGAGCCCAATTCGCTCTGTGTTGGTCGCAATTTACGAACGAAGGTCGCGCCATACTTTTCAATCGCTTTAGATCTACAACTACAAAATAGTTTGCCGCTGTTCGCTAGCTGCTGGTGAATTTCAATCCCGACTTTGAGATTAATGACTACTGGATCTATCGTCAAAGATACAAGTCCAATTTGGACTGGACATCTTTTAAGCTTACCTATCAGATAGGTATAGACATCGATATTTCATTTGCAATATTTTCCTGCATCAATTTCGTGGCGGATTTAGCGTCTTTACTGTTTGCGAGGGCCCACATTGCTTTTACGGTAGCAGTCTCTGCCATCATGTCTGATAACGGGATTACGCCAATATCCAGCAGATCCCTACCAGTCTCGTATACAGTCATTCTCGTCCTTCCCCAGATACATTGCGAAGTCATGAAGATCAGTGTGCCTGATTCTACTGCATTTCGGATTTGTGGAAAGCAATCTTTACTAACATGCCCAAGGCCTGTTCCTTCAAGGATAATAGCCTTGTAACCTGCTGCCACCGCATGAGATATAAACTCCGGATTAAATCCAGGATAGTATTTTAGTAGTACAGCTCTTCTGTCAAAGTCCGGTCGAACTACAAGGCCATTAGTATTATTATTACGCTTCTTAAGTTTCAGCCCAGTTTGTTCCAGTTGCATTTCAAGAACTTCACCTCTGATTAGAGCTATAGGCACGCCAACTATTGATTCAAAAGCATCACGCCTGCTGGTATGATTCTTTCTCACCCTGGTACCAAGATGACAAGCAATGACGTCATCCGAAGTGGTAGCATGCATGCTAACAAAAACTCCAGTTAGTTCAGACTTTACAGCAAATATCGTGGCACCTATAAGATTCAGGGCTGCGTCTGATGAGGGTCTATCAGACGATCGCTGTGCACCTACTAATACAACAGGAATAGGCAAGTTTTGTAAGGCAAAACTAAGTGCGGCTGCAGTATAGTGCATAGTGTCGGTTCCATGGGAAACTATTATCCCTTGATACTTCCCCAACGTGATCTTTTCCTTTATCTTATCAGTAATAATGGTCCAGTCCGCAGGCTTCAGATTTTCGCTGTATTCATTTAACAACACCTCGGGCTCGATTGAGGCATAATTTTCAAGTTCAGGTACAGAAGCATATATCTCGGATGCCGAAAGAGCTGCACTGACACCTCCTGTCCGATAATCTACTTTACTTGCGATCGTGCCACCAGTCCCTAGCAGCGCAATTTTGGGATGTTCTTTGCTCCTGTCATTCTGATTGATTGATTGATTGATTTTGAATTCCTTGCTTACTTGTTTAAACGAATCTACAAAAGTCATAATTTTCGTAGCGGGCGCATCAGGGACTTCTCGAGTTGGGTCTGTTAATTTAGCAATCGATCGAACCTTCTCTGTTCCAATCCCTATGTTGTAGCCGCTTCTTAATTTGATAACAATATGATTTTTGTCAGCTGATTCATAACGCGGCATCAAGATGCCTGTAAATTCATTCTCAGAGGTCTTTATCGTAATAGTGTCGCCTACGGCAACGTGTTGTTTCCGAAGCAACTCCGCGCTCTTTTCTTTGTATCCTGTTAAATTGTCCTTATCTATGACGGACAATCCTACTTCCGTGGGATCTTTTTTCTATATATTAACAAAACTGTGGCAAATAGTCACTCTACTTCGCTTTACAGCTGCAGATTCAAACGAGAGGATCTAAAAGTGCTCGGTGGTTGGTATCGACGTGAATGTTCGATAATCGCTATGCTTCTTGCCTCTAGAATATCCAGAACGGCCTTCTCAAGATCGTATTTTGTTATTTGTCCGAAATCCCATGCGTCAATGAATCTCCTGTACTCTTGTTCTAGTATTTTTGCAGTTTCTTGAAATTCTACCATTTTCTCAGGGCTATCGGGTGCTTTATAGCCCTTGGCAATCATAATAGGACACCTTTTGTCACCTTCGAGTGGAATATACCAAGCATCTTTTGCAAATTCATAACGTCCCGTGCTCAGAGTGTTATACATTCGCATTAGTTCATCGTTTGACAGCTTTTGCAAGTCAATTAGCCATCTTTCCTTCTCCATTTTGAACATAATCTTTTCCTCATCCATTCTCGTTTCGGTACAGCTAGTTCCAAACACCAATTGTACTTATACTTATGGACAGACAGCTAAAAATACATTTTCTTCAAATTAAAGCCTCCAGCAAACGGCAAATTAAGAGGTCTCTTGCATCGAATATTTCAGTACTAAAGTTTGAGAATCTAATGACTTGATTCGGAATGCTTCATAAAAATCGCTTTGATTCTTTCAATTCCATGTATATCGTCGACAAATTTCGCAGTTTGGGTACTGACTAAGTCTTTCCAATCTCTTCCGCGTACCATCCTAGACCTAATTTCTGTACCAGATAGTTCGTTCCGTCTATGAAGACCAGGTTGGATGACTTCAATTCCCCTTTCTTTATACAACAGACGTGTAAAGAAATCATTTGAAAACACCGACTGATATCTAGGAACCATAATATCAAGCTGGTACGTCCAAAGAGGATGGTAGCTCACATCAGGGACAGGAATCATCAATATTCTTTTGATATCAATTCCCTGTTCTGCATCGAGTGAATCTTTTATCATCTGAATCCGTTCACCGGCAGTAAATGGATTCCTCATTTCGTGACTTATCTGTGCGCTACCTATTACAATTACAAGCTCTTCAACCTTCTCTAGAGCAAACTTGATAGTTGCTATGTGTCCTAAATGAAATGGTTGAAATCTGCCGACAAATATACCACGCGACATTATATATTCAACATTGTAGACTCATAATAGACTCGATAATTTAAAGTAATTTTGATATCTTAGGAAAAGATCAATTTATCTGACGTGTTCTATTCAAGAAAACAATGATAATAACAATGATAATATTGTCGTTATTCTGATTATTTTATGTATGAGTTGTAGAGCAGAATTTTTATCTTTCTATATCCACAAGAATGACGGATCTTTGTGCTAACAATCGACGGTGCCTATGGTGAGGGCGGAGGACAAATTCTGCGTAGCGCCGTCACCTTATCTGCTATAACTGGAAAGTCTATAGAGGTAATCAATATCCGAGCTAAACGTCATAATCCTGGACTCAGACCACAGCATATGCACGCGACAAGGGCTGTAGCCGAGATATTCCGCGCGAGGGTAGAGAATCTTAAAGTCGGTGCCGAATGGATAAGATTTGTTCCAAAACCAGACAATTATGAAGGAGGCGAGTTAAGAATTGATACGGGAACTGCAGGTAGCATTCCGATGATATTACAAACAATTATTCCCGCTGTGGCGTTATCAGGCAAAAGCCTAAGTGTTCAGGTAACTGGTGGTACCGACGTGAAGATGAGCCCTACTGCTGATTATCTGCGCTTTATCATGCACAACGCGTATAAAAATATAGGAATAAATTTCAGCCTAAATATCCTCAAAAGAGGATACTACCCCAAGGGCGGGGGAGTAATACAGGCAGAGATTAGTCCCTGTAATAACATAAGCTCATTTGACCTCTTGAATAGACGAAACGTAGAACCTAAAATTGCGAGTGTTTGTTGCCAACTTCCTAAAAGCGTTGCAGAAAGACAGATTTCTTCTGCTCTGTTAAGATTAGAAAGGCGTGGAGTTCGCTGCAATTTTTATTCGTCCTCATTTGAATCTTCACTATCCCCTGGTACTTCGATTTTGGTGTACTCTGAATCTGATTTTGGCCCATATATCGGTGGTGATTCGATTGGCGCAAGAGACAAATCGGCCGAAAAAGTAGGGGAAGAAGCTGTGCAGAATTTTATTGAAAGCTATGAGGTCAACGTTCCAATTGATCGATTTCTTGCAGATATGCTCGTAATCCCGCTAAGCCTCACAAAGGGAAAATCGCGATATAGGATAGGAATAGCGACTGAACATCTCAAGACGAATCTGCACGTTGTAAGCCAAATAGTAGGATGCAAATATCAAATTGAACCCGCAGAAAAAAGTTACATTGTTACTATTGAAGGTAGTCGTTTGTCAATGTAGTACAGGTTCTAGTAGTAGCACATAATATAGTATTAATTGTTAATCATGTGTATTGCCCTCCAAACTTGAGGCTCTGCCTACCCATACGCGACCAAGAATACGAAAAGCAGTGTGTATCGTGAGTGGTGGACTTGATTCTATTTGCACCGCGGCCTATTTGGGAGAAGAAGGTTACAGCGTTTACATGCTCACTTTTGCATACGGACAGCGAGCAAGATACGAAATTCAGGCAGCAAAACGTTTCGCAAGGATTTTGAAGATTGAAGATCATAGAATTGTTGATATCTCGTTCATGAAGGAGATTTATGGAAGAACAAACGTCTTAACAGACACAAAACAAGTTTTACCCCAACATTTCGATTATAGTATCGTTGTCCCACTGAGAAATGCAGTATTCATCACAATTGCAAGTGCATGGGCCATGAGCATTGGTGCAGAGCTCGTGGCATATGGTGCACATACTGGCGACGAACGATATCCAGATTGTCGTGTAAGTTTCATAAAGTCAATAACCAATACGCTGAATCTGGGCGAATCGGACGGCATAAGATCGGGAACGAGACAAAAGATAACTGTGTGGTCTCCTGCAGTTAACGGTATAGATAAGTCAGATTTGTTGAGGAAAGGCTATAAACATCTAGGCGATCGGATTTTCGATACATGGAGCTGCTATTCCAACGGGTTAAGGGAAAAAGGTAAAAATCCTATTCAGTGTGGCAGATGCGAATCGTGTATAAATAGGAAGATTGCAATTAGCAACGCAGGTGTAGAGGATAAAACACGTTATGCTAACGAACCCAAATACAATCCAACTTAGCGAAATATTCACTAGTATCGAAGGCGAGGGCATCTTGTTTGGTACAAAGACACTCTTTGTGAGAATGGCGGGATGTCATCTCAAATGTCGATGGTGTGACACTAGCTATGCTTTACCGATGTATAGTGGTAATAGCTATTCAGTTGAATATGTAAAGAAGCTAATCGCAGATCACCTAAAGCCCTTTACCTACAAAGTTAATTTTACTGGAGGTGAGCCGTTAGTCCAATACGAGGCGGTCATCGATCTAGCCAAATTCGTTAGAGAGAGAGGACTTAGGACTTACTTAGAATCAGCATGTTATGACTCCGATAGGTTTGCAAAACTCATTCCGTATATAGATATTTGTAAAGTAGAGCTCAAGATGCGCGATTCTAAGGTAGTTGATATGAATCATTATGACAACTTATTGCAGAATGAAATTAGGTGCTTAAGGACGTCTGTTAAAAACCACAAAATCACATACATCAAAATTGTAGTGACTAATTCGACTGATATTAAAGAGTTCGCAGGTCTTGTAGAAAATATCTTCCAACACGTACGTTCTGCAGACATAAGTGGGTTTATAATACAGCCGAGCGACAGGATAGACGAACCAACAACAGAACGTCTGTTACAATTTTACGATATAGTTTGTCCCTATTACAGAGAGGTAAGGATTATACCTCAGTTACATAAACAAATAGGGGCTAGATAATAAAAATGATGCAGCCAGATGAAAAGATAAACATAGAAAAAGTAGATACGATACATAAGGAAAAAATAGAAAAATTGCTAAGACAACTGCTGATAGAGATAGGCGAAAACCCAGATCGAGAAGGCCTAATTGGGACTCCGGCACGTATGGCTGAGATGTACGAGGAGATATTTGGTGGATATAAAATAAACTCAGAACTCGATGTAAGCTTCACCGAGGCTGCAGAAACAATTATCGCCAAAGATATCCAATTTTACAGTATGTGCGAACATCATATGCTTCCATTTTTCGGAAAGATACACATAGCATATGTTCCTGCTGGTAAAGTATTTGGGATATCGAAATTAATCCGCCTTGTTGAAAAATATGCACGTAGAATGCAAATTCAGGAGAGGCTTACAAAAGAGATTGCGGATGAGGTAATGAGAAGAGGAGTGAAAGGAGTTCTGGTCATAGCAGAAGGGGAACATTTGTGCATGAAAATGCGTGGTGTTAGAAATGGAAGCTTAATACTGACAGAGGCTCACCGTGGTATAATGGAACAGAAGGAAATTCGTGAACATGTCCTTTCACTCATTTATACCTCAAAACCAGAATTACAGGCAATGTGAACATCAAAATCGAGTATATAGTAGAGTACACAACCATACAGTTATTTGCATCTAAGCGACAACAAGGCTTATAATAAAGTAATTATAGGTAAAAAGAATGGCGAGTACGATCTTTAGAGTACAGTCACACAAATTTAGTCAAGACAATATTCAAACTACACTGGTATGTTCGAAGTGTGACGAAATATTTTCTAAAGAATTTCCTCTGGATCTTGAAGGTCAGACTATTGAATTCAAGTGTCCAGTGTGTGGCGCTCCTGGCGAGGCCGACCTTCCCTACAAGAGTGCTGAAGAAAGAGAGGAATTAGAAGAAGACTTCGAAGAGGTGGAGGAAGAAGAAGGCGAAGAAGAGGTTGAGGAAGATTATTAGCTATTGCTTCAAAATACCACTACATCTGTTAGTTACTAGCCTTTGATCCTAACTTGCCCAATTGCGCCAACAACGCAGCTAACTGGATCTCAGGATGGGCACCCGCTGCGAGTCTGTAATCATATTCTGCCATTAGAGCTGCAAATTCATCAGGATGATCCAATTTCATATCATACGCTTCCTGATTAGCATATTTGAGAAAATCATTTTCAGACAATCCATACACGTTTGTCAATTCAAATAGTTTGACCCTGGCGTCAGTGAACCTACCAGCAAGAGCTAGTCTGATAACTTCTCCGACTCTGGATTTGCCTGAAAGCCCTCTTGATGCAATTACATTGGCGTGTGTTACGGACCCCATGCCCGCCGACGCCTGGAGTATGTTAATAGAGTGGCGTAAGTCTCCAGAAGTGGCATCATAGATCTGTGAGAGTGCTTTTTCTTCAAATTTAGCTCCTTCTTTTTCACAGATCGTTTTTAGGTGTCTTACGAGGTCCTCCTTCGCCAATCTTGTAAACCGAAAGACTACACACCTACTCTGCAGAGGCTCAATTATCTGGGACAGATAATTACAAATAATAATGAAGCGAGTCGTTCTCGAGCTGTCTTCAATGATTCTCCTTAGGGCAGTCTGCGCTTCAGAAGTCATCTCATCTGCTTCATCAAGTATAATTATTCTGAACGGTTTCTCGTCCCTGTTACCGGTAATTAGCTTCATGACCGCGGCGAATTCCTTAACCCGCTCCCGAACCATCTTGATCCCTCTTTCGTCAGACGCATTTAACTCGAGAGTATCCCTCCGCCATTCTTCTCCTAACAGCTGTCGCGCGATACACAACGCGGTTGTAGTCTTTCCCACTCCTGGAGGACCTGCAAATAACAAATGTGGCAGCTCATTTGGAATATTGATAAGTTGTCGCAGAGCGTTGACAATTTCCTTTTGGTCTATAACTTCATTTAGTGTTAACGGGCGATATCTCTCAACCCACATCAAATTTGAGAGATTTTTGTTTATTGTTGGCATGCGTGGTGGAATACCTGACTCTTTTTATATCATAATAAGTTAACTGAATAACTCGCCCTCGAGTTTAGCTCGCAGCTTAACAAAAGCTGTCTTGACAAAAGATATAACGATCAATAATTATATACTCAACACAGTCAGATTGCCTAGTAATACTTCTTCAGATAATGAGGTCAAAATTATTCAAGGCGCTTATCGTATAGAATATTTGATGGAAGAAGTTAGGGTATCATACAAACGAGATGTAAATGTGTCTGTAGGCGGCCTCACAATCGACGCAAAGGAAGGTGATCTATCATCCCTTCCACGATGGGTAGCAAAAATTTTGTTGGACCAAGACACTGTTGAAATTCCGGATAATCACGTCTCTACATATATTTCCAGAGCTTTGAATCGCGAAAGAATAGCAAAGCCTCATGATCTGTCCGGAATAGATACCGATTTTTATATAAGAGTTAATGATTATTTAGAGGGTTTGAAGGAAAGAGAAAGGGAAAATCTGATAGTTTCAATGAACTCGTTCATAGCTTCTCGTCTCGAAAAAATTGTCAAGCTCGCAGCCGCGTCTCCTCTTTCACCAGAACTAAAAGAAAAACTCTCAGCTGAAGAAAATGAACTCTATATTCTTGTTCACAATTCTTCTTCAACATTCAAACAGAGAGTGTTAAAGAAATTTGTCTGAGCAACAAACCTTAGCGGCATTATCCAACAATTTAGAAAAGTTTTTACGATCATTTAAAGATAAAGATGGGACCTACAAGTATTTTGATAGTATTAACCATATGATGGCCTCGAACTCTGTTTCACTTGTAGTTGATTATATTGATTTCGATACATTTAGGCCAGATCTTGCCAAGCATATCACACATAATCCAGACGAAATGTTAGAGGCATTTAATGCCGCGGTGTTATCAATTCTAACCGAAATCCACCCAGATTACGCATTGGAAATACGAGATAAAATCAAAGTTAGAATAGGAAATTATACCGTACAGAAGGGCTTGCGAGATATAAATGCCGAGGTAATAGACAAGTTAATTGGAGTTTCGGGTATGGTCGTGAGGTCATCCGAGGTTAAACCACTTGCCAAGAAGATCGGCTATCGCTGCCTCAACTGTAACACCATTACCGAAGCGCAATTGAAAGGACTACAACTGAGACAACCTTTGAAGTGCATAAACTGTTCAGAGAAAGAGCTTGAGATGGATCCGGAAAATAGCATTTTTAGTGACTTTCAAATGGTAAGACTTCAGGAATTACCTGAGGATCTACCAGCTGGTCAGCTCCCACACTATGTGGAAGTCACAGTGATGGGTGACCTTGTTGATCAATGTCGACCGGGAGACAGAATTATGTTAACAGGTATTATCAGAATAGAGCAAGACCAAATCTCCCCGCAAGTAAAGACTAGCCTATTCCGCTTACGAATGGAAGGAAATAACATTGAATACCTTGGCGGACGGGCCGGTAGCAAGGAGATGCGAACTGTCGAAAGAATAGCAATTAGCACAGAAGATGAAAAACAGATCTTGGCTATAGCAAGCAAACCGGATGCATATGACAAACTTATAGCTTCTTTTGCTCCCCACGTCTACGGTCACGAAGTGATCAAAGAAGCAATTTTACTATTAATAGTAGGATCAGTAACAAAAAAACTAGAAGACGGATCAACCCGCAGGGGAGATCTCAATATCTT
The DNA here is from genome assembly GCA_003176995.1 of Candidatus Nitrosopolaris wilkensis. Lineage (GTDB taxonomy): Archaea > Thermoproteota > Nitrososphaeria > Nitrososphaerales > Nitrososphaeraceae > Nitrosopolaris > Nitrosopolaris wilkesensis. The sequence continues at coordinate 47,822 of QHBN01000043.1, read as the reverse complement.
TTTGGTCGGCGATCCTGGCACTGCAAAATCGGAAATGTTAAAGTTCGCCGCTAAAATTGCACCGAGGGGTCTTTATACCTCTGGACGAGGTACGACAGCAGCAGGTCTGACTGCTGCCGTAATTCGAGACAAGTCTGGGATAATGATGCTCGAAGCTGGGGCTGTGGTGTTAGGAGACCAGGGCTTGGTTTGCATTGATGAGTTTGATAAGATAAAGCCTGAAGACCGCTCAGCATTGCATGAAGTTATGGAACAACAGACCTGCTCTGTAGCAAAAGGAGGTATTGTTGCCACATTAAATGCACGAACTTCCATCTTGTCGGCAGCGAACCCGCTCTATGGGAAGTATGATCCATTCAAGAATATAACAGAGAATGTTAATTTGCCCATTCCGCTTTTGACTCGATTTGACATCATTTATGTGGTTAGAGACACGCCAGAGAAAGAAAAGGATAGCCGTGTAGCGAGTCACATTTTGGAGCTTCATCGTGATTCAGGACGTGCAGCGCATCCTGCGATCGATATAGATCTGTTCAGTAAATATCTTGCATTTTCGAAACAGATCGAACCACGGCTAACGATTGAAGCAATCGATATTATTAAAAATTATTACATGAAAATGAGAAATGTCGACTCCGAAGGTATGATCACCGTTACACCCAGACAGCTTGAAGGTCTGATTAGACTATCTACGGCAAGGGCGAGATTGTTGCTAAAAGACAAAGTGGAGACCGATGATGCGGAACGTGCAATCTACCTTGTGCAAAGAATGTTAGAAACTGCGGGGGTTGATGTTAACACGGGAAGGGTAGATCTAGGTGTACTGCATGGCAAGCCTCACAGCGAGATCTCCAAGTTGAAGGTATTTATGGAAGTTTTTAATGCACTTTCTGGACAAGATAAAAATGATGTAGAAGAAAAGAATTTCATTAATGAGCTTGCAAAGACAGGGAAATTCACTGAGGAGGAGGCAAGAACTTTTATCAAAAAGGCTATGCAAAACGGACAGATATACGAAAGGAAATCGGGCTCTTACGCCAAAGCTTAAAAAAAGTATTTGCAAAGTATGTGACATAATAAAATTTACTTGGTCAGATTGAGACTATCTTGAATGGTCCTTTCATTCTCACTCAAGCTGACATATAGATGATAAATATCTCCAGTATTACTACTAGAATAGTTCCAAATAAGTGGGCTTAGGGGTAATTGTCTAAAAGTAGACTTTTGTTTGTCTTCAAGTACCTCATACACTAATTGGCCGATTATGATGTGATCGGGCTTTGCGAGTGTAGTCATCTTGGTTGCGATGCTCATCGTATAACCTAATATATCGAGCTGGGGCCTTTTCGATACAATTTTTCCATCTATCGTGCGATTCTCCCATCCGTATTGTACTACCGCATTCTCACCAACATCTATTCCGATTCTTACATTCAGCTCAGGATAATCATATTGATTTAGTATTGGATTTATACCCTCTCGAACCACTTTGATCATAGAGCAAGCGCAATTTACCGAGTTAATGGACGGCAGATAGAAGTCACTAGAGTCAACCATAAAAAAAGCTAGGATTGCATCCCCGATGTATTTTAGTACATATCCGCCGTATGCTGCTATCATTAAGGACATTTCCTGACTAAAAGCCTGGATTATCGTCGCAAGCCTATCGACAGGAAGCGTCATTAGTAGTCTAGTTGAATCCACCAAATCTACGTGCAAAATCACTAGAGTAACCTTGGACTTCGCATAGATTTCCAGAATGTTTTGGGTCTCTTCCATCGAGATGTTAAAGTCAGATCCTACTTTCAGAGCCCCCCACATTCTGGATTGTGCTAGTTTAATAGCTTTATTGATGTTGACCACATCATCAAGGTAAAACTTGCTTAACAGTGGAACGTCAGATACATTTTTGGCGGTTATTTTTCTTCTTTCCTCTTCGCTGTTCTCCCTTTGAATAATTCGCATGACCTCCTCTTGGGTTATATCCAACTCAAGAGCAATTATATCTGGCATTATTCCGGAATTATACAAATTAAGTATAGTCTGCCTCTGCTCTGTAGTTATATTATTTCACCTCGTTATCATAACAATCAAAATTGCGAATTATAAGTATAGCTTTGATTAGGAAAACATATGATTTTATCTATATTGGCTGTATATCATCGAAGGCAATTACAAACTACTCTGCATATGCATATGTACTGTACACCAATTTGCGACCCCAGATTTACAGCAACATATTCGAGTGTATTACGATTGTTTAGCAAATCTTGACTTTGAAAATTGCAGCTGAACAACAGTATGTGAATTACTTATTAATGAAATTTGCTATTAAACACGAATGCCTGCAGAATAACAATATCCAAGAGGCATTTGCTTTGCCGCTTTCTCGTCTGTAGGGACGTTATTGTAGCTTGATAATCTCATCCCAGGTTCCATTCGCTGAAAGCATATAGTATTTGCTTGTGTTTCCAGATTCAAATTGTATGATATCTCCAGCCGATATTTGGATTTGAAATAATTTATTTAGGTACTGAAGAAAGCTAGGTCCTGCCACTATACTTTTGGCTTCCATTTCAAGTGGCTTGTTGTGATATTTTTGCAGCGCATCGACTAATCCCAATGTACTAATTTCTTCCACCAGGTCTGCCAAGTCCATAAACATCGAATTTCGCCTGTAGACTCTAAGCACAGCCAATAATAGTTACATTCATTCCATGAGTATATATAATGTGATCTTGAGAGGTGTCTTGCCAACCAAGTATTGATGAAAAAATCCCTGACCGATCTAACTTGGTTTTCAATCCTATACTCAGAACCTGGGTACATCATTACTCAGCAGGCTCGAATTAAATGTTCTATAATAATTCTCTATACTGGATTAGAAGCCAACGATATGAAATAAATAATGTCACTTGAGAATTAATCCTATGGAATGTGCAGTATACGATACATATGTACAAAAGAGTGATGGCAAAACGATGCACTTTGACGTTGTGGTAGAGGCGGATACTTCTCACGAGAAGGCAATTGAGTATGGCAAGCGGTATCTCGCAAGCGTTGGTCAGGCGGAGCAAAAAATGACTCAAGAAGAATGTCAATTCTGTCATATCCAGGAAGCACCCCCACCAATTGAAAGAGATATTGCTTCGAACGGGTATTACATACAAAAGATGGAAGGCTGTCCACAATAAAAACTGAATTTTTAAATAAATTTATTTTTTAAGTTCTAAACAAGTTGTATTTGGCAATCAGCACACATTCATAAAGTACTTTGTTGATAATGGGTTAGTGGTCGAAGATCCTATTGACAGGAAAGGAAGGATGGCTAAGAAATTGAGAATTGGTCACAGACAGATGTACCCTCTCTTCTCTCTTCTGTACGCCTCATAAGGAACCACATTAACGTGCTAGCAGCTAAAGTGAGGCAAAGGTCCTTGTTTAATTTGGTATCGAAAGAGGCGAACCGTTAGCAAGAAAGGGGGATGGCTCTCCTCACTAGAAGATTAAGAAAAGGGATCCAAGTACCAATCTGCGACGAAGAGCTGGTTTTATCGTTTCCGTGAATTGTCAGAATTCACCAGAATGCAAATGCATACTTTTTACTCGACTAAATATGCGTTTCAGCCGTTATTGATAACGTTATATAATATCATATTTACGAAACATCTGTGATTAATAGAGACCAGAAGAATCTTTGTCCAAGAATCATGGTTGTTGATGATGAGAAGGATATTTTACGTATTTTAAAGCGTGATTTAGAATCTAGTAATTTCGAGAATAGATTCAATGTTGAGGTATTTTCCACTAGCGAGTCAGCTTTGAATGCTTTTGCAAGCCATCCAGATGACTATTATGATCTCGTACTCACAGACATCAGAATGTCAAAAATGAGCGGGTTTGAATTATATCGTCGTTTAAAAGAAAGAAGCCCATCAATCAAAATCGTATTCCTAACAGCATTTGAAATAGATAGAAAAGAATTCGATAAGATCTTGGCGGATGCCCATTTTATTAACAAACCCGTCAGCATCTCTAATTTGGTCCCCAAGCTAAATTCAATTCTCGACAAAAAGTAGCAGTAGCATACACGTCGATCAGTTTCTGACAGATTCGCCACGGTGAGACGGTCTACACAAATTCAGGCGTAGGTGTAAACAAAGGTTGGATAGCTATTGGGCCTCTGGAATTTGAACCTATTTTGAGCTATCGTATTTAATGACTAAATACGTTAGTTCGTTTACTGGCAACCAATGTACGTTATAGGTATTATTTTCGAAAACTCATTTATCCAATTAAAAACCATCAGCCGATTAGCAGCGCTTGCTCAAATCAGTAGCGTTTGCAGCAGTACTTGTATCATGATAGGATAATAGTGTCGCTAGCGATATCATTATTAGATACAGGAAGAGGGGAAGAATTACTGAGGAGGCGCGGCACTTTTCAAAGTAGTGCTGCTCCTGTTAATTGTTATCGTTATTCTTTTGTGATACTCAGCAGTCATATTCGCAGATCACGCTTAAAGGAACTTATATCGTTACGGGCTCGAACTTAAGATGTAATCGGATTGCAGAATCGCAACAGGTGATAGTAATCCTTGATAAGTGATACACTTCAGGGAGCTATAGTAATGGAGTCATAGGATTCGGTTCAGGAATAGGTGTAGATATGGCAACGAGATGGCTTACTCGTCCAAAGCTTTCCGTCTGCCAAGAGACTTTGGAAGTGTGTATTGTACCATGGCTACATATTGCGAATGAAGCCTGGATCGCGACACGAATTAAAGTAAAAAATGACGGGAGTACAGCAGCCGAGGATTGTAAAGCCTATTTGATAACTGATAAAGACGAATACAGAATAGGATAGACGATTCCAAAAGAGGATCGTACCGTCGAAATTAATGCACATGACATCGAATACATTGATCTTTGCGCATTCAGAAAGGTGGAATCATCCTCCGAACCCCTCCTTCAAGCGGATTATTACAACTAAAAGAGGCTATGGGAATACTGAAAGGGAGTCCAGGAAATTAGAGGGAGGTGCAATAAAAGCCAAAATTAAGGTTTCCGCAAAAAATGCTAAACAATCCACTCGGTGTGCAATGATCCTCGATGTTCCCGATGGCAAAAATCAGCTGGTTCACATTCTAATACAAAACCAAGACCCCATGCAGTGGTTCTTGTGGTATGAGTAGCGACGCGTACCTTCTTGAGCGTACAAGGGCAGAAGGCATGTCAATTAATAGATTGGATGTGAACAGAAACTGATCTGTTTCTATAGTTTGTTTAAGATATATGTATCCCTGCTGTATTCCTGTCTTGCAGGTCCAAATTAAAAATAGTGTGTCTTATTTTCTCCCAATATGAGGACAAGAAAACTTTCGATTCGCCTATTCCTGGTGGATCTCCAAGGATAATAAATCGCCGCCTTAGAGGAAAATACACAGCTGCAATTTACATGAGACCTATAGCATAAGAGTATTTGTGTCAAAGAATCAATGACACCGCACGATCAAGCGTTCTCTATTAGTCTCAGGGCTTTTTGACATAAGATGATAAAGTTCTCTAACTTCAATTTATTCAAAGATGCAGGCAGATAACCAACTCTTATTGCGGACCTTAGATTAGTTTTGATTCTGTCATTTGCATAAAATCTAATGGTGTGATTTTGTACACACAAAGAAAGGTTTCAGCATAAATATTTTGTATTGTTTCTCGGCTTCCCACCAACGATGCCGTAAGTAAGCTACGCAGGTTCTTTTATCATAAGATTTGAATGGATTATGCACCTGTCACCTGGTCCTTGATATTTCAACACTGTCGAAGCACAGCCAATTATAATCATGTGTATTATGTGGAGTGATCAGGTTCGTCAGAACCATCAAGAAAAACTAAAGAAGGTATTACCTTGGTGTTCAACTATCTTGCCTGATAATACTGTGAATAATCTTGATAATTTTGTACATTCGAAATCTAAGCCTAGATTTATAATAAAGGATATGGACGCTAATCCTAAATATGTTGTAGAAGAATTAGATCCAAGCTCTCAGTCATCGTATATTGTCCACTTTAATTCGCTGATTTTGGTGTCTATGCTGTATTTCTCATTCCGTGCCTATTCTGGCATTCCGGTAGACCATTTTGAAACAAGTTCTAGATTCCTCTTTTCGTAATGTTCTATCCGTCCTCGAATTTCTTTGATGCTTCTTTGACTATCTTCTATTAAGTACAATTTCATGAGTACATTCACCAATTTCCCATGTCTACTCATCTACGTATTCTCACCACCGTCATCTAATTGCAGCTGGAACATCAATACTCCATGCCATGAATTTCAGTTTCATTAGTCCTATGGAGTTATTCCCATATCTACCGAGGGCTCTGTAGAGATTTATGAACGTTTCCGTAGAGATCTCTGCAGTGAATATAAAGACGTAAGCCGAATGCGTACCATGACCGAAATCACTACTGCTTCGAAAGCACATAGCAGATTCCATTCATTTAAGACAACAATTCCGAATTCTTTGGTAAAGGAATGGAAACTAAAACCTGGTGAGAAGTTAGAGTGGAGTTGGATCGTAATTAACAATAAAATGGTTATGACTATCAAGAAGGCGAATAACTGAAATCTCCAAAATACGAATCCATAATCGACTGTTAGAATCGGTACTACTCGCATTAAAGTAGCCGCTCATCAGGAGAAACTAACAGTTTTTGAAATCATACATACATGACGCTACAGGAGGAACATTTTAGTACTAACATTCTAGCCAGAGCATTCTGCTGAGGCTCGAAGACTTCCACCTGTATTCGAAGTCGATTCAGTCCTGGAACAGGAATCTTTGAAATGTCCAAGAATAAAGCGCAAAGCTTTGCGTAGTCTTATGACACTATGTCTATTGCTGATTGTATGGATGAGGTGTCTCAGCTGTCTTAACTGCCTTATGATTTTGTACTTACATTTTACTACCTATCGAATGCCAGATTTAGGAAGGATAATATCGTAAAAATAAAGTACAAACAAGTTAAGCAGTTAAGACAATTAAGCCACTCCTTACCACCAGCAATTGCCATTCAACCTGCGTTATTGATATGTCACCACCGCAACCCGATGCGCTCCCAGTAATGTAGCGTACTCTTGCAGGGCCAAGTACGTTATTTACGTACTAGAGAAATAGTGGGCCGGGTCGGATTCGAACCAACGACCCCCGCCATGTCAAGGCGGTATCTTAACCAGGCTAGACCACCGGCCCACGAAAGCTCAAGTTTTCTTTGGATAGCCTAAATATATAGTCGCCTAATGTCAGATTAATGATTTTCATCGTGGTCGGCGTCTAAATACAGAAATTCGAATTAAAGGTACTACGCAGCTAAAAAGAATGCTTTTTTTATCAATGTAACTATGGATCCTTATCATCGATGATTTCTTATCAGGTTCTCCAAGGTAATTCTTATGATGTTGTGCGTGGACTTTTTCCATATTCAATAGGCAAATACAGAGTTATTATCACGTCTCCACCATACTATGGCCAAAGACACTATGGTCAAGCTTTGGATGAGATCGGTCACGAAAAAAACGCCGAGACATATATTAAAAAATTGGCAAAAATTTTTTCAATATGCAAAGATCTTCTTAGTGATGACGGGAGTCTCTGGCTCATTTGTGGTGATACACGTAGGAATCATGGAAAGCTCATGATACCTCATAGACTAGCGCTTGAACTGGTTGAAACAGGCTATAGATTCAGGGATGATATCATTTGGTACAAGAAAAACAATGTTTCCAGTAGCTCCAAAGACAACTTTACACAAGCTTATGAAGTAATTCTATTTTTGTCCAAGAACGAAAAATGTTTCACCGCCATGAACAGAGTAAGAACCAAGGGTAACGAAGCGATAAGGGGGAGGAATAAAACACCACCCTCACATTTGGTTCAATATGAACCTGAGAATAGAGACAAGGAAAAGATTGTTAAAATTCTGGCAATTATACACAACGCAAAATCTAAGACACCTATTGAAGAATTGCCCACAACAAGTGAGATATCTCTTGCATATGGATATGATCCAGAAAAATACTGCCCAACATGTTACCGAAAATTTAAGCGTCATGCAACACGTAGAAGAATAGGGGGCCATAAACACTATCCTATTTTTGCAGTATGTAATTCCAGTGGTAAGAATCCCGGTAATGTGTGGGAAATTGCTAATAGGGCACATTATGGAAACGAACATTTCGCAATATTTCCTGAAGCTTTGGTTTCTCGAATTCTCAAATTTGCTACAGAGAAGGGTGATTGGGTTCTTGATCCATTTGCAGGACGAGGAACGACCGGTATAGAATGTACCTACCTTGGCAGAAATTTTACAGGAATAGACTTGTATGAAGAGAATGTTGTCAGAGCACAAAAAAATATTGCGTACGCAATGAGCAAGATCTATAAATTAAATGAAAAATGAATACCTCAGATCCATAAATCTAATACGGGGAGCATTCTTCTACAATTTAGAATGCGTGCCAACGATCCGTTCTCAGCATGCGAAAAAGATGGACTCTATAAGGCGATATTTTCGCGACGCGATGTCCGTTCTCATTTTATAAACAAAGAAATCCCCAATGATATACTCGCGAAGATTCTTAATGCTGCTCATCATGCACCATCGGTAGGGTTTTCACAACCTTGGAATTTCATTTTGATAAAGGCTAACGAAATTAGGCAGCAAGTCAAAGATTCCTATACTATAGAGCGAGAGAAATCCGTCTCTATGCTCGATAGTGATAAAGCAAAGCAGAAAAGATATCTTTCACTTAAGCTTGAGGGAATAATGGACTCGGCTATCAATATTTGCGTTACGTACGACCCTACAAGGTTTGGACCATTTGTACTCGGTAGAACCTCGATTGCAGAAACAGGCGTATATAGTGTGTGTTGCGCAATTCAAAATCTCTGGCTCGCTGCTAGGTCTGAAGGAATTGGAATCGGTTGGGTAAGTATTCTCGCAAACGAAGATCTTCAGAGAATCCTCTCAATTCCAGATTTTGTTAGACCTGTGGCATACCTGTGTTTAGGTTACGTGAGCGAATTTTCAGATAAACCGGACCTTGAAAAAACCGGCTGGCTACCCCGGATGGAATTGGAAGAGGTTATCTGCTTCGAACGATGGGATGGCCACAAGACTGACTCGTGGGAACAATTCTATGAAACTATCAGTAAAATCAACTAATACGTACCTTTAACTATAACAAGTTCAACAGCTCATATTGTTTCATCTTCCTGTGGCTTAATGCTGAATGTATTTTTGCTAAGCAAATAATTCGTACCGGCTAAAAATTTTAATATGCGCCGACTAAAAGCAAGACTCTTTTAATGGCACTTTCTGAAATAAGCATGGTCAGCATACAATAAAAAGTAATGTGTTACAGGGGAACGTATAAGTGAAATTAGAGCAGTTATGGGGGGCGTGAAATGGCTGTATGAATGAACGCCATCGTGATTCAAACATTTCCGCGAACTCATTTAGCCTCCTATATAATGATCTTGCTCGATGGTTATCCATCACACTTGTCTTTACGGGCATGTTATCTACTGGCTGGTTCGGAATTCCTCTTGTGCCGCGATATCTAGCATTAAACCATGTTGAGATTGAGGCCAGTTTATTCACATTATTCAGTACTCTTGGCAGTATCTGGGGAGTAATGGCATACCAGGAGTTCTCTAGAACTGGGGATCTAATTAAAGCAGCAAGAGATCTGGCCAGAAAGCTTGATCCTACGATAGGTGACTATGAATATCATTCCTATAATCCTGAAACCAAAGAATATGAAAATGGTTACGTCCCTCTCGGTCCAATAGACTTTTGGGACAAAGAAACCCAGGCTCCAATCTGGCTTGACAAGGGGAAGTACTGGCACATTTTACTCGGACTCCAAGTCGCCAATAGAGAAGTGATATTACAAGTTGTGAAGGACCAGGATTTGCCGTTTACATCAGGGAAGAGAAACGTCGCGGTTACATACAAGGAATTGAATCAGGGTGGTGGTGCTTCTTTTCTCCGTAGTGGATCGCGAAGAAACTATCGGTACAGGGTCAAGATCCCTCAATGGTCCGTAATGAACACCGAACGTGTGAGATTTGTGGAACAGAAAGAACGATTGAGCCTTGACGGCCCGCAATTGAATTATTTAATTGCTGACCTCAACAAAAATCTCGTACGTACTGCAGATGAAATTATCGAGCGTGAAAAACCTAGGATACGATATCCGTGGCCGACGACGACATATGGAATTTACCTTAACAAAAGTTTACCGCTTCAAGTTATTTACAGACGAGCCACACGACACTTTCCGGGCCTAAAAAAACGTATAATTAATGATACAAATGAGAACCTTGCCAATGTCCAAGACGATGAATTGTCTGCAGCAGTAATAGAATTAGCGACACAGAAAGGATTTTCGGATGATCGAATTGACAATTTGCGCATACTTGTGCTTTTCCTTAAAAATGCATATTCCAAACAGGGGATTGGAGAGGGCTCAAGCGAATATCATAATTTCCATCATAGTCTTGAGGTATGCTACATGAGTTTGCAGATGATGCCAAAGGAGTTTCGTAAGTACAATTTCAGCTCAAGAGATTATGAATTAATTCTTGTAGCTTCCCTCCTACATGATTATGATCCTGCGCAAGCGTATTCTTCAATGGAAGGCGGGGACATGAAGGCGCCAAAAGGTCCTAAGGTTACGAGGACAATTAATGAGATATGCAAAACAAAAATTCATGATGCTTATTTTACAATGAATAGAATTGATTTTGAGGATTATTTTCGAGAGTATAAATCTGCATTATCGCCAGCTATAGAATTCGCAACCACCCACCCCGAATATCTCAAGCCAGAACAAAAAAAAACCATTGAAAGTATTATTGTAGAAGCCTTCATCTGGCGCACTGATTTCCCATATCTTAAACAAAAACATTCTCAAGAAAGGTTCACGCAGCTCTTAGCCGAACTCGAGAACCGAGGAGAGGATTTGGATAAAATCCAATCAATTGGTGAAATTCTATGGCTTTCAGATCTGTCTGTAACCTATATGAGTTCAGATCCGATCAGGGCTTGGGATAGAGTTAGCAATCTCTATGATGAACTATATCTTCCAAGAGTCGAGGCTGTTTCTAGAACTGATGCATTCTTTTCAGATTTTGCTGAAAACGACTCTTTCAAAGAATTAATCCGCAATCGTCATTTTCCTGATATTTTCAGGCAAAGATGGAATATGATCTATCAGTTTTTCCATGAGGGCAATCCTTCGACGCAACTTAGCAGGACAATTAGCACGGCAAGAAAATTGTATATTAAGGTTAATGTCGAAATTCGTATGAGTCGTTGTGAGGTTTTGAAAGAAATTGCTGTGAATAATTGGGCGGAGTATTTTATTGCTATTGGTAAAGATCAAAAGGAGGTACTCAAAGCAAAATCAGAGTTTGCTGACTTAGATCCTCCTAATGCATCTTCGTTCTGGGGAGAATCTCAAAAGCTTCTGACAAATATTGCGGACAAGTCAATCGATAATTTCTTGCTAATCTTGTCTCAAAATTTTGATCCCCTTAATACTATCCAAGAAAAATTATCCGACAGATCCATATTTGCGGTACTCCCATTAAAATTAGTAGATTCAGGTACATTGCAAATTCTTACCGACTTGCAAAAGGATACTGGACAGTATAAAGAACTCATAAATATTGTACTTGATAGTGGCTTTGAGATAGATCTGGTCAAATCGACGAAGGTATATTTCAAAATAGACAGCAAATATCCTGGATTCACACAAGGAAGAATACCTCAAGTCCTCATCTTCCGCCCAAAGCAGAAACCGGCCCCTATCGCTAGCCAGAAAAATAACGAAGATCGAGGAACAACGATAGCCTGAAGGCAGCTTTCTGCGAAAGGCAATATGGGAGCGGCATAAAATATTTTACAAAAAGGAGATGGCTTGTATTCTACAACATATAATTAGACCCCTAATCTCAATACTAGTCACTCTTTGGTTCACATTAAAAAACTTGAGGTTTATGGGTTTAAGTCGTTCGGGTTTAGGAATACGGTACTAAACTTTGAGAAAGGACTTGTAGCAATCACTGGTCCCAATGGGTCTGGAAAAAGTAACATTTTGGATGCAATAATGTTCGCTATAGGCGAAACCAGCCCGAAAGTCTTGCGTGTCGATAAGTTCCAATCGTTATTTCATGACAGTCAGAACAGCTCTACAAGGCTCATTCGAGCTAGTTTACATTTTGACAATTCAGATAGGGGAATACCAGTAGATTCTGATTCAGTCACTGTAACAAGAGAGATGGAAGGACAAACAGGTGAGAGCCAGTACTATCTTAATAAAAAGAGAGTGACAAAGAGCACTTTGGTAGAATTATTAGAAATTGTGCTTGCTACCTCAAATAAACTTAATATCATTCAGCAGGGGATGATAACTCGCATTTCCGAATTAAATTCTGAAGACCGTAGAAAAATTATCGAGGATATTATCGGACTATCATATTTTGATGAGAAAAAAAATGAAGCGCTTAAGCAACTCGAGGAATCTGACCGTCGCCTCGACGTTGCCATGGCTCGCATCGACGAAATACGAAAGCGAATTGATGGCTTGGAAGAGGAAAGAAATGACCAATTAAGATATAAACACCTAGAGTCTGACCTCGAAAAGTTCAGAGCGGTAAAGGTTTCCAATACTGTAAGGACAATCAGAAGTAATTTGAAGTCAAAAGCGGAGCTTCTAAACTCAAACGTCGTACGCTCAAAAGACCTAACCATGCAGATAGAAAAAAACAATTCAGAACTAGAGAAGCTGGAGTCAGAAAAGCTAAAACTTCTCCAAGAAGCGGATATTGCGACTAGGGCTAAAATGGAAATAGGAACTAGTGTAACACATTTAGTTTACGATTCGGAAAGGAAAAGAGCATTGATGAAGGAGACAGAACAGCGATTGATTCAGATTGAAAGGCGCATTGCTTCTCTCGAGATAGAAAAGCAAAATATTAACCAGAAAATAGAGAATTTACATCTCCAGATAGAGGAAAAGAAAACCCGTGTTGATGAAAGGTATGGAAGGTTATCCATTCTAAAATCTGATTTAGCTGCGATGAGTTCGCAGATAGACGAATTGTCAACGAGTGCCAATAGATATGCTGAAATCAGAGGAAAACTAGAAGGCCGGCACAATAAGTTACATGAAGTTAAGAACCATCTAGACGTTTCAGTAGCTAGGTTAGAGGAAAAAATGATAATAGTGACTGGTAGAGCCAACAGCCTTGATTCAGGAAATCTAGAGTTAAAAACTAATATTGAGAGAAACAACCAAATCCATAATGATCTTTGCATCACCCTAGACTCCGAGAAGGCTAAATTGGATACTGCGAGCGGCCTGATTGATAACCTAAAAAAAATGAAAGCCACTTTACAAACCAATCTCAAGACATCGACGAACCTCCTATCAACCGCAGACACTTTTACTATAAAATACGAAGTAAAGGCTTCCACCGCCAAAAATGCTATGACCGAAGATATTGCCATAGCGGAATTGATGAAGATGTCGAATGAGTTTGGAATCGAGGGACTGGTCCACAATATAATAACGTGGAACAAAAATTACGAGAGGGCTGTTCTAGCGGCGGGTTCAGAATGGATGAAAGCATTTGTCGTCGACAGTGTCCAATCGATGATCTCGATTGCTGAATATGCTAAAAAAAAAAAATTGCCACGCCTTAAGGTCATTCCATTGGAGATTCTGCGTAATGTTAAAAGGTCTTACATTCCTGATGGTGATCCTAATATAGTTGGTAGCCTTGCTGATTTCATAAATTCTGACTACAAGGAACTGCCAGATTTCCTTTTTGGAAATACTGCTCTTGTGAAGAATCCGACTTCTGCGTACCTTTTAGCTAGAGAGGGCTGCAGAGCGGTCTCGGTAGGGGGAGAGCTTTTCGAACCTTCAGTAGCATCTATGTCAGCAGATTTTGGGTCTACAATTTCTGATCTAACGCATGCACTTCTTCTCAGTAATTCTATTGACATTCTAAGAAATTTACTAACTAAATTGAGGAGATTAATTGAGGAGAAAGATAATGACCTCAGACAAATTGTACTAAGAATCGATCGTTCAGAATCTGAAAAATTTGAAATAGAGAGAAAAATAGCTAATTTAGGTACACAAATTTCTAATTTAGCGATGCTCGTTCATGAAGACGAAAAAAAACTTGAGCAACTTACTTTGGAAAATATTACCGTTCACTCGCAATATGAATCCATAAAACTCGAGTTAGATGGATGGCGCAGACGCTTGGCATTGGTCGGGTTAACGATAGAGCGTGTTTGCCAAAGAATGGAAGGCATGGCCGATGTTTCTATCCGAAGCCAATTAGGACAAATGAATAGAAAAAGGGGTCAAATTTTTGGTTCTATAGATGCAGACAATCTTGACTTACAAGACATACTTACATCTTCACAAGTACTGAAAAACGAGATTGGAATGGCAGTGGAACGATTAAAAATCTTGAAAGAGGAAGCTAGTGATCTAGAAACTGAAAGGAAAGAGAAGATTGTCCAAGCGGATGAATTAAAATTTAATATGGCTTCTATCGAATCGAGGCTTCAAATAGAGAGAGACCGAGAACAGCAAGTAATAGATTCTGCCGGAACTTCAGTTGGCAAGTTACAAGTATACGAGCAAAAAATAAAGGCGCTAAAGGAAAATGAAAGAAAGCTTTCCAAAGAAAATAGTTCCCTTGAAAAAGATATTGCATTAGTGGGTAAAGATATATCGGATCTTAATTCCGAGGAATCATCTCTAATCAATAATCTTAGGTTGCTCGGATGCGAAGATTTGCTAGAGGCGTTTGACGTTGATACGATTATAGGAGAATTAACAGCCGAGTTTGATACAATAAAAACTCGAATCAATCTACTCGCCGATGAAGTTTACGTAGAAGTAATTGACGGATATAGAGGTATGTCGACTAAAAGAAATCTGTTGGAAAAGGAACGTCACTCGATTGTCCTCTTTATCGAAGAAATCGTTACGGAAAAGAAGAATGTTTTCATGGAAGCATTTGAGAAGGTTGATAGTAACTTAAGACAGACTTTCTCCGAAGTAACAGGTGGAACTGCCTGGTTAGAAGTAGAGAATAAGGAAGTCGAATTTTCAGAGGGCATAATGTTAATGGTTCAATTCCAAGGCAAAACAGGACGCGAGTCCACTGCTTTGTCAGGGGGAGAGAAGACGATGGCTGCTATAATTTTTCTTTTGGCACTCCAGTCACTTAAACCGTCCCCATTCTATCTAATGGACGAGGTCGATGCTCATCTTGATGCTCAAAATACTGAAAGATTGTCTAAGGTCTTGTTAGAAAGATCGAAGGACAATCAGATGCTTATGGTTACTTTGAAAGATGCTACGGTGGCTCAAGCAAGCATGATATATGGTGTCTATTCCCGGGACGGAGTATCTCAAGTTGTAAGGTACAAGCATCCGAGCCAACTTCCTTTCGAAGAGATAAGATCTGAGGCAAGTGCAAACTAATGCAATATGTCCTTGTTGCTAATTTTCTCGGTAGTTATGGGTTATGGGACAGGCTTTGAGAATGCGGCCGTAACGTTGAATAGAGATATTAAGAATCAGTGGAACCAAGGCACACGAAGGGTTATAGACAATACCCAAAAATTCAATCGGATAAAAGATCAACGGAACCTCACAAATTCGCTAATTTAGCCAGCTCATGAAGTATCAAAAAGTTAGGTCGGATTACGTAGTTGATATACTAAGAATTTGGCTTGCTGCTACACAGGGTAAATGAAGCACGATACATAATGGTCGTCTTCCTCACCACCTAATAGGGGATCACTTTTGCAGATATCCATAGAATACAGACATCTATGAATGAATCTACAACCGGTATGAGGTCTGTCTCTTGTCTCACCCTGCTTAATGCGGATGATTTTTTCCTTTTCCAAATTCTGTGGTTCAGGTTCCGAAATTGCGTCTAACAACGCCTGCGTATATGGGTGAAGCGGATTCAGTAAGACTTGTTCTATTGGTCCTGCTTCAACTATCTTCCCAGCATACATAATCCCGATCTCATCACCGATATATCTGGCAGTAGACAGATCGTGCGTGATATATAGGTATGAAAGTTTGAGCCTGTCTTTCAAATTTTTCATTAACTCAAGTATTTCGGCTCTTACAGAAACATCCAGCATTGATACCGGTTCATCGGCCAAAATTAACTTTGGTTTGAGCACGAGCGATCTAGCTATAGATACTCTCTGTCGCTGACCTCCGGAAAGCATGTTTGGAAATTTTTCAGCAATGTCTGTAGCAGGCTCTAATCGTACCTCCTCAAGAGATCCTAATACATCCTCGATTCTTTCTTGTTTTGACTTGTCCTTATTATGAATATTTAAAGGTTCCATGACTATATCTAATACTCTCATTCGAGGATCGAGTGAGGTATAAGGATCTTGATGTATCATTTGTACATTTGTGCGAAACTTCTTCAATTGGTTGCCTTCATATTTTGTAATGTCATCTCCATCAAAAACTATCGATCCGCTGTCAAGCTCAATCGCACGTAGAATAATCCTCGCTAAAGTAGTCTTACCTGATCCTGACTCGCCAGCAACGACAAATGCCTTTCCCTTCTCTATTGTTAAACTTACACCGTCGACAGCTCTGACATAAGACTTGTTGTTCTTACGGAACATATCCTTGATACTTCTCCTAATGGGGAAATACTTCTTGACATTGTCTAACTGGAGAATTTCGTTCAAGTATTCACAGCAGACTTAACAGTGTTTGATAATATAACAATTTTGAATGCATTGCGTTATGCACATAATTAGGTAATAATTATATAAGTACAAGGAATCTCCAAGCCATGTGCATATTACTGGCAAGGTTCTGGTTTGTGACCCAATAGATAATGTTGGCGTTTCTATCTTAAAAAAAGCAGGAATGACTGTGGACTATTGTCCTCAAATCGAGACAAATGATCTCATTTGTAGGGTCAAAGATTATGAAGTCATCATTGTCAGAAGCAGAACAAAAATTAGTCGAGAAGTTATAGACGCAGCAATTAACGCAAAAATTATTGCACGTGTAGGCGTTGGTCTCGACAATATAGATGTTGATAGTGCCAAAGTCAAAGGCATACGCGTAATCAACGCGTCCGAGGCGGCTATTAACGCTGTGGCCGAACTCGCTATAGGCAACATGATAGCTCTTGCTCGGAGCATTACACGAGCAGACAGTGAACTAAAGAAGGGGAATTGGATAAAGAAAAATTTGATAGGTATAGAATTAAGGGGAAAGTATCTGGGGCTTATCGGTGTAGGAAACATAGGTCGGAATGTTGGACGTATTGCACGCGGGCTGCGTATGAACGTCATTGGATATGACATTGTTCCTATAAATCAAGATTATATCAAAGAAGTAGGCTTGATTAAAACTGATCTTAATACATTGGTAGAGAGTGCTGATTTTATTTCCTGTCATGTACCCTTAACATCTGAAACGAGACACATGTTAAATGCAGAACTCTTGGCAAAGATGAAACCAACAACATACGTCATTAACACCTCGCGTGGTGAGGTCATCGATGAAAATGCGTTATACCAAGCTCTAAAGGCTAATAGAATTGCAGGCGCGGCATTAGATGTATTTGAGATCGAACCACCAACGAATAGATTGCTTATGGAGCTGTCAAATGTGATATGTACACCTCATATAGGCTCACAGACCAAAGAGTCACAGGAACTTGCGTCTACAGTCATTGCAGAAAAGGTAATACAGATTATGTACGAAAACCAATCTGATTTGGTGAGTAGTTAGTCGGTAAATATGACGCTTAGTGTTTAAGTTGCTTATAGTATCTCAAATGGTGAATTATGCGTTCCACTTTATCGAAATTGAATATCTAAGCGCGTAGATATTCTGTGCAACGAGTGATGTCGATCGATAATTCATCTTGTATACAGATATTAAGGGTCATCGAATCATCTACGAACAATATGCGTGGCTACATGGCTGCAACATGGCTCAAAATGTGGAAGCTTAATACTGATGAACTAAAGTCGAAAGCAATTACATGGAGAACGGAACATGCTATACAAAGAATCGAAAGACCGAGCAGGCTAGATCGAGCGCGGAAATTGGGCTACAAAGCAAAACAAGGTATCATTTTGGTGCGGGCAAGAGTAGGCAGGGGAGGTATGAGGAAGCAAAGACCGGTTTCAGGCAGAAGACCAAAACACCTCGGTGTTGTACACATCAAACAAGGAATAAGTATGCAGCGTGTTGCTGAACGAAGAGTT
This sequence comes from Candidatus Nitrosopolaris wilkensis, assembly GCA_003176995.1. Lineage (GTDB taxonomy): Archaea > Thermoproteota > Nitrososphaeria > Nitrososphaerales > Nitrososphaeraceae > Nitrosopolaris > Nitrosopolaris wilkesensis. The sequence goes on along the minus strand of QHBN01000043.1, from coordinate 29,448 downwards.
CTCGAAAGCTTTCCAAACATGGAGAGTCTGGGGTCTTATTACCTTCACAAAGATGGCCGTTACTTTTGGTACGAAGTGATACTTGCAGACCCTTATCATCCATCTATTTCCCACGATAAAGAAATGCGCCGAAGACTTAAAGCGTTGGCAAAAATCAACCTTTGAACGGAAATTAGCTCATGGACTCACCGTAATGCTCTACTTAGCGAAGAGGATAGGATAAGATTACGCTAGCGGAATGTACCTACCACCAATACTACAAAGAATCCTAGCAAGACCGAATACACGAGCAAGTTTAAATGTGCTCTTCTTTGACTATCTCTCTTAGTGAACCGATGATTTTGTAAATCTGTTCTGGACTCGTATCCTTATCTAGAGTGACATAATAAAAGAAAGCTTCGTTAGGCAACGTAAGGATTTTGACCTTTTCATTTTCAGTCAAAGTATACTCTGTCTTGCCGATAGAATGTTCAAAGGTTCTGCGTAGCTGGTTCCTTGTCGCCTCAAGAAAGTTCTCATTGCGGGCTTCGTCTGGTTTGAACAAAGGTACTACCCCTTTACGAAGCTGTCCTCCAAGAGTTCGTCCAAACCTGTTCATTTTTCCGGCGTAACGTATACTTGGCGACACTCCAAGTATTCTTAGACATTTTTCTTTGTTTTTTTGGGCTTCCTCATGTGTCCTGCTGGTCATAGGAATGAGCTCTAAATTAGGCCATAAATACATACTGATAAATGGTAGAAAAAAATATGAGTTCGGTGTGTCAAATATAGTTTATTAGCAATGTAGAGTCACGAAAGTATTAAAAGAACGAACAAAGGAGGAGGCACGAAAAACATTTCACCTTTTATATATATGTCCCACTAATGAACCACAGGTAGTAGAGAGGGCGGCGTTATACCAATATACATGAAAGCAGTAATTTTAGCTGGTGGCTTAGGGACAAGATTACAGCCATACACATTCTTTATTCCTAAGCCGATGTTGCCTTTAGGTAATAAGCCATTACTTGAGCACATCATTGAGTGGGTTACAAGTGGTAATAGTAATAGTAATAGCAATGGTAAAATTGACCATATTATTCTCTGCGTGAGCTATCTTCATAGGACAATTGAAGATTATTTTGAAGATGGTGGTAGATTCGGTATCAAGATAGACTATGCCAGGTCGGATAGACCTCTTGCTACCGCAGGACAATTAAAGACAGCAGAGAAATTCTTAGATGAGACCTTCGTTTGTCTCTACGGAGATGCGGTTTACGAATTTAATCTTGATAAGATGATACATGAACATAAGAGTTCTAAAGCATTTATTTCAATGGCACTACTCTCGTATAAAACAAATCTGAGGTATGGGTTCATAGATATTAATGATGGAAAAGAAGGAGCAGGTGAAAAACGACAAGAAAAACAAAGGCAAAGAAACCGAGTCATCAGCTGGAGAGAAAAACCGGAGGTGAGGGGGTTAATTAACATCGGTTGTTATGTTATGCAGCCGGAATTTCTCAAACTTGTGCCCAAGTCAAGCGCCTTCGGAATGGATGATGCAGTAAGAAAAGCTCTTGAACAAAATAGACTTGTAAAGGGGTTTAAAATAGAATCAGGATTTATTGACATAGGAGACAAGAAATCATATATGGATGCATACAAAAAATATGTCAAGAAGCTGGGGAAGATATAGGCACATAGAGTGTATTAATACGAAGATATTGTGAAGAGAAAGGCATCTTAACGAAGCTGGTTTAACAGGTAATTATTAAAAAAGGGGTTCTTAATAAGAGTATGAAATTAAAACGATGTCCCATCTGTGGTTGTAGCGTGGATACTAGCCAATGGTGCAACCATGACAAAAATGATAAAAAAATCGATCGGACGTAAGGCTCGCGTACTTGGCTTATTTGAGTTCATAGAGTGCAATGGATAATTTAAATACGATGTTTTCATTGGTCTTTTCTGCTATGGGTATTATGTACTTTTGAGTTTCTTCTTTATATCGCAGGATCTTATTCTTGTGAACGGCATTTTTTAGAGCTCTGACGTTCTCAAGCCTATCTGCTAGGATCAAATATCGAATAAGTACAGAGCTGTTTGCGATATTGTAGAAGTATTTGTCCAGCGTTTTTTCTCTTTCTTCATTTCCTATTATTGGCATTGCAACAAGGTGAACTATATCATATACGACTTCACCGAAATCATTCTTCAATTCACCTTCATCTTTAAGTGTCGTGTCGTGAAGAAGAGCCGCACATACGAGGTCTGCATTGTATATACGCAGCTCTTCCGCGATAACTAGAGCCACCTTCAATGGATGATTGATATATGCTTCGATTTTGTTTTCATCTCTGAACTCTCCGACATGAGTCTTAAGCGCAATTCCAAATGCTCTAGTTATTTTGATTAAATCATCGGCCGAACTCTCAAAAGGTTTTATTAATCGTACAAATCCCCGTTTAGTAAAGTCGGTGAGATTTGATTTCATCATATCCGTCCCAAGAGCTTAATGCGTATATATCGTGCTTTGACTAAAAGTATTGTGTGTTTTGCCATAATTTGTTCGAATCTCAGATGCCGTTTTAAGAGATAAATAGTATGCAGAAGATTGCATAATACAATTGGTTCTGAAGGGAGAGACTGCTTCTTTCTAGTATCATGTTGATCTAGTGGTGGTACCTCAGGAGTGTATGTTATTAGTTACATCAGTCCAGCAATGCGCTACTATCGTTCGAGTTCTCGTCGCTTCCCTCAGATGGAGATACCGTAGAGGTTGTATTCTCATCTTCGTCGCGCTCGTCCACGGTTGAACCAAAGGCTGTGGCCTCTTGACTTTCGTAAATTCTCGTCGTAGGCTCTAACGATGATTTTGTGTTCTCTAATCCAGTCGGTCGTTCCTTACGTGAGACCGTTCTAACGCTCCGAGTGGATTTCTTTGGCTGTCGGGAAATTTTTTTTGTACGCGTGACACTGGTGCCCCTACTGCTTGGCCTCCTTGTACTTGGTGCTTTAGATACCTTCCTCTTCGGAGTGGCTCTAGACCTCTTAGCTGATTTTGTCTGCTTCCCCTTCTTTTTTCCCTTGGGTTTCGTTTTAGTTGCCATATAATTACCAGTAGATAATACAAAGATAAATACTTATTAAATTTTAACTCTTCTCTACAATAAATTATTATGACTTGTCCTACACTCTAAGTGGAATGCCGTGTGTTTGTATGGGGTCTTTATCTATAATATTATGAATTTTATAACCTACTAAGTTATATTGGTAAATTTGTGCCGGGGGCGCAAAACGAAACCATTATTCATGAATCACGTATATGGGGATATATTTCGCGATGGCTTTACGCATAGTGTTAGAGCAGCTATCCAGTCCAGAACGGAATAAAAAAAGTGCTACGGCAGTTGTTGCGTAGACGCAACTCCCCGGATTACGGAGTTGTGTTACATAGTCGATCAGAGACGAGTACAAAATGCAGCTGCCTAAAAACAAGTGCTGGTTATGTGTGATCTTTGAAGGAAATAGTGAACTAGTGTATTGGGGAAGATAATTAGATGGGCTCAGAACCTGAAAAAATGCCATATTCTCTGATTGTCAAAAGTGATATGCCGCTATTTCGAAGTTGATTCTTTCCTTGAACTATATGAGTCTACTAATTTAGCAGATCATTTTTTCCTTGTCGAATTTATCTGTACACAAAAACTCAATTATCTCTTACAAACACAAAATATTAAATGACAACAAGTCATCTCGTGTCAGGAGTCATAAACTGGGATAAAACAATATTTGTCCAAAAATTTCCAGAGGTAGGAGAAGAAGTTCAGGTTGAACGAGTTATTGATGTTCCAGGAGGAAAAGGAGCAAATGTTGCAGTTTCATCAGCTAGGATTCTTGGCAGAGACAAAGTAGCACTATTTGGTGCATTAGGTTCAGATTTTATAGCAAAAAAACATTTAGAGATCTTAAGAAAAGATGGGGTCATAACCGATCTTATTCAATTTACTAAAGAAGCTCCCTCTGGTCAAGCATATATCATCGTTGACTCATATGGTAGAAATTCTATAATGACCTTCAAACAGGCAAACGACACATTGGCTGACAGAATGGTTGGGAACAAAAATATGTTAAACACAATCAGGAGTTCCTCACTCGTAACCGTTATCGACCCGCCATTAGCCGTTGCTAAAAAATTAATATTTCAGTCAGCAGCAAGCCAGAAAATAACAGTATGGGCTCCAGGAATGCTATCTTCAATTGGAGTAGAAAATGTTATGGATACTATTAGGTATGTTAATTATCTGGTTCTAAACCCGTCTGAATGCTCGTTGCTGTCAGGTAATTCTGATCCTGTAGCGGCGTGTCGAACGCTTGCTACCAAGAATAAGAATATGCAAGTAATAATAACCAGAGGAGAGAAAGGTTGTATTTTTGGAAAAAATGACGATATCAGATCAATGCCGACTGTAAATGTGGCGGGAAAGGGTCTCAAAGTGACGAACACCGTTGGCGCAGGAGATGCTTTTCTTGGAACGTTTTGTGCGATGAAAATTTTAGGCAAAGACGATTTTGATTCATTATTCCTGGCAAATGTAGCCGGCTCTATTAAAACAATGAAAGAAGAAACTAGAGGAAGTCCTACCCTCAACGAACTTATTGAATTTAGTAGATCTATAAAGGCAAAATACAAAAAATTAGAATGAGTATACTGTGGACTGTATGTTCGTAGGATTACAGCAAAATGTGATGATAAACCATAGTCCAACTGCATCCATCTTACATTAGAAAACTGACAATGATCAAGGGCACATCGAGGTCGGACAAAGGCTTTGTCAGAGACCATGCTTAATTCTTACGAGATACAGAGATCGACATTCCGTTCTAGACTGTAGCATAAGCCATAAAATTATGGATAAATTTGTTCGCCAGTATATCTATCTATAATCTTAATTGCTTTTGTAGGGCAAGTTTGGGCCGCGGCGAGTATAGATTCGAAGTTTGCCCCAGTCTCAGACTCTACTCTAACCTTTGGATTTATTCTCTTGTTTTTTTCTAAAACGAACACCTTGGGCGCAAGAGTTTCACAACTGCCAAATGCCAAGCAAAGTGAATGTTCAATAGTTATCTGGAATCGACTTTTTGGAGTATCCAAAAAGTTTGAAGCTATTGATTGCACTTTAGTATATTTCTTTTTGTAGTCGTATTGTTTATCGGACGCATCGTAATTCCTACTATTGCTCTCGTAATTAGAGTAAATCCGATTAGTTTCCGAAACATTATGCTGCACATTAGAGCGGATCTCCTCTTCGTCCAATTCCGTTTCGAAGTCTGTCTTATCATACTTGCGCTTCTTATCATCGTCGGAAAGAATTTCGTAAGCAGCATTGATTTTTTTGATCATACTCTCAGCATGAGAGGAATTGTTTCTGTCAGGATGGTACTTTCTTGCCAGACGTCTATACGCCTTCTTCAGCTCGGGATATGCGGCCTGCTCAGAAACACCTAGAATTGCGTAATAGCCACTACTGTCCAACAACCTCAAAAGCGCAGCAGGATTACTTATTTCTTTAGAAATTAAGATACCCTCAAATCCGTATTATCTGAATACTGACTTTGCATTATCTTAATATTGAAATTATTCTGTGCGTGGCTTACTACATGTAAAGGAGCTTACTGTTTCTGTGTATTAACCAGACGAAACCAGTCTCAGAAGGTTCTGCTGTCTGCAGTACTATATTATATTTGAACTCCCATCAGATAAATTAATTTGGGCTCGAACGAAGGTCACCACGATTATTATTATTTCATTTTCAGACAGGGAAAAATTCTCTACTGCTTACAATTCAATACTACCGGTCGAATTCATGATACTACACCTTCACCATTATTTGACGCATGTTGGAATCGCGAAGATACTGATGTTCATGTGACGCGAACAATCAGAAGGTAAGACTAATCAGACTAGTACACCTATGACATCTATGACCATACTCAAGACATGGGTCTTGTTAACCTTTTTACACCACGATTAATAGACTTCAGAATCTTCCTTTTTCGAAATCTCTGATTGTTTATCAGAAATGCGTCCGGTTGTCTTCATCAATGGTCATATACAAGAATACAATATGTAACTGTGGAAAATTTCAAATTATGTCGCTGGTCATACTAATTATGAGAAGTATCGTAAACTAAATCGCGAACAATACGAGTATTTTTAATTAGTAGCACTTCAAATTCTGCAATGTAGTGGAGCATATTGGACTATAAACGAACACCAGCAGAATACCAATTTCCACGAGGTGCTTCTTCAATCACTACTATTACCTCTTTTTTCTGTACCTTCAGTATTCTTGTTACATCTTCAGTAATTGCTTCTGCCAGACGGTCCTTTTCTATTTGTGTTCTACCACCAAACATTGAGAGTGTAACTATCGGCATATTGATGAGATACTAAGAAAAGCGATGAATAAGACCTTTTCGTGTCCCTCCGAACAGGTCTGAGGTCGTCTTGCGTATACAAAAATCGAGTAGACTCCAAAGTGGGAGTTGAGTAGTGGGATTCACTCAAGGGATATCAAGTAGTTGTAAGATTATTCCTAAGCGTTTGCCTGAAGGTGATCACGATATCTATAGTGCCTGGTCAACATCGCACTTAAACTTGTAAAATGCCCCTTTCGCAATTACGAGCATACCTGTAAATCAAATAGCCACATTCTATGCTGTGTAATTGCAAATCGGCTATCATCACGGATACATTCGAGCCAGGAGTATGGAGAGCCTCGGTTTGTAACCCTCTTAGACACTCTCTCTTAGGGTTCAGAAGTATGAAACTTGTCCAAATACATTTCACCTATCATGAGCTCATTGGCTTAATCTTTCGGAAGAAAAGCTTTTAGTATTACATCTTTTTATAGCAAAACATGAAACGCGTAGAAGCCATTATCAGTAACGAGAAGGTTTTAGAATTAAATGAAGCGTTGAAAAAGGCCGGAGTAGGTGGCTGCACTATTTTCGAATCAAGGGGCCGGGGCAAAGGTGCAAAGCCGGTGGTGGAGAGTAGTAGGGGGACAGCAAGATATGTCTCTGAATTCTCAGTTAGAGCCAATGTACTTACGGTTGTTGAAGATTCTGAAGTCGAAAAAGTGGTGAACACGATACTAACCACGGTGAGCACAGGTTCCGCTGGGGACGGCAAGATCTTCATATCCCCTGTCAATGACGCAGTTGACATAGGAACAAAAAAACATGGAGAAGCTGCCGTTAGGTCTGCGTGATAACTAGCTGATTAGGTTTTAAAGAATTTCTTTGTTTCTCCAAGCGCTAACATTCCAAGTGCTGCGATTTCTAAAACGATAGGTAGATCGGAGACAACCTTACCTATGGCCAGGCAGCAACGATGAGGCAATGTCTTTACTATTGATCTGACCGTATCGTTATCAGCTAAAGATACTTTTGATATTTTGTCCAAGTCTACGTCATTCGTAAAGTTGAACAAAAATATGTTGTCTGCTTGTCGGTAAATTCCGTCGCCAATAGCATCTGGCTGGTTCGTGATAAAAGTTGGATAGATTCCAAAATGTCTCATCCTGGTTATGATATCCTCCCAATATGTTTCCCGAATATACAAATGGGCTTCTTCCGCAAACAGAAAGATCGGAGGAATTATTTCCTTCTCTAGCAAGTCAACCAACTTATTTAGGACCAACTCTACCACCATGCGTCTCACCAAGGGGATTATCCTGGCCATGCTCACCACGATTACCGCGCCTTTATTTTTATTTGAAAAAATATTTTCGAATTTAAGTCCATCTGCACGATTTTGTAAAAATAATCGAGATGCCTGCAGTACGTGGAACCTTGAAACCAGCGCATCGCGTACTAGCTCGTTAATATTCCATGTATTGATCGCGTTGCCGAAAGCTTCGATCTCTAAGTTACCCCTGTTTTCAAGCCAATCCCAGATTCGGAAGAATTCTCGCATTGATGCAGCTGGAGTATCGAGCGCATTCTTGAGTACATTGGAGATAGCCGCCTTGCCACAATATGCGAGAGAGAAACTTAATCCCTTTCCCGATTGCAGTATCTTGACCTGATTTGCTAGCGAAGAGGGAGATCCATCATAGTTGGTTGCTAATCCGCCGTACTCATCATTCAAGTCAAATACAATCACAAAGGCGCCGTGCTGCACGAGTGTCTTTATAAGAATCTTTGAAAGATGTGATTTGCCAGATTCCTTTTTACCGGTAATGATATTTAGTTTGCCGTCAAGATCCTCAGCATATATTTCAAAATCTTCGTTTTCTTTTCTGGTTCTGCCTAGTTTAATAGGAAAGATTCCCGTCTTTCCGAGAGACACGTTCAATTCAGTGATGCTTAAGCGCCTTAGTTTGGAATATACCCTTGATGGGATCCACGTCACATCTCTTGATAGTTTGCCTGATGCATCTATAGTTCCGCGTATTTTAGTACGGAATAACCTCGCATCTCGGATCAGTCTTGATAGGTTTGCGATGTTGAGCGGGTCGTGTAAATTTTCCGTACTCGATGCAGTTATTACTTCATCCCTGATAATATCTTCAATCAACGACTGGGACGAAAGATACTCCTCATCATAAATCTGAGCTATCATTTTTCTGTTCAACTTTCCGTCTTCGATCAAGAGATAGTCACCCTTGCTGACAGCATCACTTTTCATTGCCAGTATTACAAGCTCATTGCTATTTTTTGTTAGGACTTTCATGCCGGAATAGACCCTAGCAGAGTTTTACGGATATCTTCTGATGGCAGCTCAGTCACATCATAGTTGCTCAAGAGGTGGCCTCTAAGACACGCGATCTCTGTATTACTAAATGTTGAGACATGGTGTGCAAGCCTTAATGTTTCAGGATAGCCACCACCCATTGAATCATTTGTTAGCAATTTACCAATTGAGTTGTCTATATCGCCCTCGGGACAAACAATATCTGCGCGCAGGATAGGACTATTGTTATTTCCAAGCTTTACAAGGAGGTTATTTCCTATAGTGCTTCTGCTTAGGCTATGGATAATCATTTCAATGTCCATATACGCAGCCTCATTGATATTTGTGAGAGGTGCCGAGACTTTATCTAGAAGCTTAAAGGAGGTGCTTTTGCTGATTCCCAACAATACGTTCTTACGAACAGAACAATTCTCCGCTACCGTTGTAATGCTTTGGTTTTTATTCTCAAAGGGTGACGACTTTAATGCTCCGTCAACAACGATTATAGATTTTATAAAATGATTTGAAAGCTTTATCTGTATAGCACGTTCAACTCGTAGCCTAATCAGTCTTCTAGCCGATTCTCCATCAAAAAGAACCAACTTTGCGAGTCTGTGGTCAAGTTCGGAGGTCTTAATAGTCTCCTTGCTTAAATAAACCAAGATGGGACCTATTTTGAAGTGCATGATTGCCTGACCGTTAATAGCGAATGCAATCCCACTTTTAATGGCGTACAGAGAACCGTCTTCAGTTTCGGCTATCCTGATGCTGCTGGAATCGACTGCGGCTACTAGTGCAGCCTCATTAACGGGCAGGATCGGCTTTATTGTTTTTTCACAACCTGGATTACATCTGATCCCCCATCCTCCGAGTGGTACATGATTTTTCTCGTAACAGCTAAAGACAATCTTTTTCCCGTTAAGAACATTCTGCAACTTCAATGACAGGCTTCCTCCTATTGACTGGTCCAAACTACGTTGAAATTCATTAAAGTCAATTTCGGCCGAATTCAATTGAATATTCATGTTGTGCAACAATATAACATGGATAGTTATTAATGTTGTGCAACTTGCACAAGATGGGCTTGCTGAGCAACAAGTTTATGTGATACAAATTTCACCGTTTTATATCACTGTTAATGAATGAATCACCACCTTCATCGGATGAAGTTAGAATTAGATTAAAACACCGCGACTGGGAGGTGGAAATCAGCTGTATCGAGAAAAAAGTGAAAGAGGTGGTTGTAAATGTGCTGTCAGGGATCGATAGTTCACTTAGCATTAGCTCGGAATTTAGTACTCAAATTGCAGAATTGAGAAGGCAGATTGATACTCTAACTGAGCAGGTCCATTCAAATGTTATCATTCAAAGACAGATGACAAATCCAGTCACTCTGCCAAACAAGATGGCGCAAGGGGGGGGGATAACATGTAGAGGCCTCCTCCAATCGCTGTGGGATGAAGGATATTTTGGGGCTGAAAAACCACTAGGGGAGGTTCATGAGGAGCTGTCAAGGCGGGGTTTTAATTACGATAGGACTGCGGTTTCTCATTCACTTACGGACATGGTAAGGGAAAATATTCTTACCAGAAAAGGAACAATGAGAAGTTATCAATACATCCAGAGGAAGCCGCCCTCTGAGTTGCCGTCACAATAAGATTCGTCTATCCTTTTACCCTTTTAGCGAGCATTGAGTTCAACCAGTGAATACCAGAAGTAGTAATTTTATAGGTGGAAGATTCATTTCCATCTGCTGTGCTATCCCTTAGCACGTGTCCTGCCTTAACCAATTCCGAGAGCCTTGAGCTGACAGACTTTGGGTTCAACGTCGTTACGAATTGAATTTCAGACAATTGCCTTGCATCACTAGACACCTTGCCAAGATCCTTCGCAATTTTTGCTGCTACCAAGTGCAGCGCAACATTCTCTTTGTCCGACAATTTTTTCATCCCAAACTCTTCATGCTCTAGGATTACTCGCGGACCTTCTGGGGTTATTTTGATAAAGTTCGAAAATAAATCAATAAGCTCCGTAACTGCATAACTTAATGAAATTTTCCTAGCCAAATCGATCGCGGGAACTTGTTTTGTCATGAAGTTAATGACAGAGGTCAAGACCAAATCAGGAGAACCGTTAAACTGTACCTTTACCTCTCCGACAGTTATCGAGACATTCACGTTAGTACTACTCTCAGTGTTAGGAGTATTATTAAGCATCTTTTATGCTCCGCTCAAATTATATTGCTTTGGCTCATGATCATTTATCATGTCGGAAATCTGTCTAATCACAGAAGGGAATACATTTTGTTGATTTGAGAAAAAAGGTCGAAAACTTTTATGGCTAACACTTACTTTCTGTGTACGGCCGATAATGGCTGTCCATCTTAATATCCTAAAATGTTGAACGCAGCTCATGTTTGATAAACCGATCGTCTGTATAATTTTCTATATTATATAATAAGATAACGTAGTAGAAAGAATTTAGCGAATCATGAGATGTCTAGGGCAAGAGTTGGAGGCTGAAAGAGTCGAGTAAAATCAAGCGCATTGTCTATCGATAGCGCGTCTACAATCATAAATGTAAATATTATGAGACGAGAGGTATTAATACTAGAATAGAAGTTAGCATTATCCACAAAGAATTTTTACTCTCTTGGGTACATCTGTTCTAGTGACTGAAAACTCTACCAGGCATATTGACACTCTCAGACAAATGGAGGCTCTCAAACGTGAACATCAGATACGCTGCAGTCATTATGAGCTCCAATTTTCTTTCAAAGGGGGAAATATTAACTGTACAATTTGTGGAAAAACCTGGTCATTTCTTGAAAACCGAGGTTTTTCAAACATTGTACAGATCTACAGAGCTGATAAGGAATAGCAAAACCAAGTACTCTACCAAATACGTATTGTTTGCAGTTTGCAGTCACAATCGTATCTTTAATACTGGGTTCTCTTTAAACGGGGTTAGTACCAATGTCAAGATAGTTATTATCACATTTGCGATTGATGTTGTACCTACAGATACCGTTAGGCTGTTAGCTGAATTAGCCCTAAAGAAGAACATTACATAAAAAGTGGCAAACATTTATCGAGAGCTCGGAAACCCGCAGTATCTATTATCATAGTAAATAGTATGAGACTCATGAACCTCATTTGGAGAAAAAGCCTGAGAGAAAATAGTACTGTATAACAACGGTCGCGAGTGCTAGTATAGAGCTATATATAGCCAATTTGAGTATTTTTTTGGCAATCTCTTTTTCCGACAGAGGACCGTCTGCCAAGATTAATCTCAAGAGCGTTGTAGGTGCGTTCTTCTCTTTAGAGGCCATTAACTTAAAATCCTCCATCAAGACTGTAGGTCGAGACTTAATTTGTCTATGCTCAACAATTTTCTTGACGCTATCAAGAAACAAAAATGAATTCATCACTGATGGCAGCAAGGCAATGACACCTATCATCTCGGATCTCCCAGCAATTGCTAGCGCACCGTACATAGCTCCGATCAACAAAGTGCCTGAATCTCCTGGAAATATTTTGCTTGGAAACTTATGATACTTGTAAAATGCAATCATTCCAAAAAACAGCGGAAGTCCAGCAATAAAGACTACGTTGTTGCCGAAGACAGCTATAGAAACTAAGAGTGGTATCATTGCAACGATCACTGCCTCAATAGCCACCCCATTTAAGACATCAATTGAATTAATGGTATTACCGGCAACCGGAATTATGATTAGTATTAGGGGAATGTATAGAAGTGGAATTGATGTGTCCCCAAATACGAGATTTAGATGAGTTCCATGAGCCCCTAAAACAATCAACGGAATGGCAGCAGGAATAAGTGCTACAGGCTTATACCACCCTGGCATAACCTTTTTATCGTCGATCGATCCTACAATAAATGCAATTATTGTAGTTAATAGAATCGCGAGGACCTGTATGTTTCGAGTAAGTAAGTAAAGAATAATCTCGGCAACCGCTATTCCTATGATCAAGATTGGGCCGGCCGGTCTTGGAATGTTAGGCCTTTCAGGTTTATGATAATCTTGAACTACACTTCCTTTCGCTATGAGCAATTTGATTACTTTAGGCGTCAGCAATAGTATGATTAGAAAGGAAGCGGCAGAAACTATTGTTCCATATAAGAGGATATAGTTCCAAAAGGACAGTTCTAGCATTACTGTTATCAATTCCGTAGATATGGTGGCTTATAAAATTACAATAACTACGGATGAAACCAAGCCAAAGAATTCGGTCTCGTACCCAAACATCGTTCTAATATCGTTCCTTCTTTATCTGTTCTTTTAATCTTTTTGCCAAAGTTGGACCGATTTTTGGAATGGCAGATAGTTTTGCCTCGGGTGTTTCAGTAACTTTCCTGGCGTCAACAAGACCTGCATCAAATAATGCTCGAGCCCTTGCCCTTCCAATCTCCTTTAGCCGGACAAGCGGAATAAGTTCTTCTCTTATACCGTACCTTATCCGAATCTGAAGATCATGTAGTTCTCTTAACAAATCTCCGCGCTTAAGTAATTTTGCAACCTCATATAACGAATGAGCCAGCCAGTCAGCGATCTCGACCATTCTATGCATGTCGCCAGGTTCAACTGAGAGTCTATCACTCAAGTTCCTATCGCTAGTTTCGTGGATCCACTCATGTAATGCCAATAGACTCCTAGAGCATTCAAATTCGCTAATTTGATAGAACAATTCGTTACGATGTTCGTCAATGATTGCAGTTAATTCTAAGTCTTTCCTTCGCATAGAAAATTTGGGATAGAAGTCAGCACAACTTGTGATCAGATGCAGAAAGCCAAGTGTATGATTAATAACACCATCATTTGGATTTGCATTGAATCGCCCCGCTGATTCGATTGCTCTTTTGAACTCTACAGCGGTGAGAGGGTCAATATAAAGTAATGATGATCGTCTTCCAAAATTAGTAGGTATGTATCTCTCATTTTTCGATTTGATAAGATTCTCATCTTCAAGATAACGTAAAGCAGTATCGATTTTCAAAGTTATAACTGCGCTTTTATAATGTTGAGCACACAAAGTAGTCCCAAACAAATCATATATCTCGCACTGCTTCATTCCAGGGATTGTGGAAATAATACTGAGAACATGTATCCTCAATGCCCTATCATTTATTAACTGCGAGCGTACTGGCTCTGGTTCACCAAGAATGTAGTGTTCATAAAGATCTGTTGAACTTACTCCAGATTCAGCTATAATTATTGCTTCTCCAAAGGTGTCGTACTTCGGTCTGCCTGCTCGGCCACACAGTTGTTTGTATTCTAAAACACTAATTGGCATATTTGCGCCATAATCGGCATTATATCGTAGAATACTTGAGAGAACCACTCTTCTTGCAGGAAGGTTTACCCCTGCCGCCAACGTCGGAGTGGCGACTAGAAGTCTAATTACACCTGTCTTGAATGCTTCTTCCACAATTTCTCTGCTGGATGCTCCTAAACCCGCATGATGGAAAGCTACACCTTTGGATACAAGCGTCGAGAGATTACTCGTGAGCTCGAGGTCTTCACCTTTGGTTCTTATTTGCAGCGATGCTGTGTCAGCCTTCTCTTTCTGGGTTCTATCAAGTCGTCTAAGAACTCCTTCGGCAGCTTTAGCTGCAAGCGAACATGCACGTTTACGAGTCCCGGCGAAAATTAAAGCCTGTCCACCATTATCAATGGAGTCTATGGCAACATCTATTGCAGCATTGGAATAGCTGTGAATTTTGACACGGCTACCATCATTCATGAGTATAGTCCCATTTTCATAGACGCCCTCAAACAATTTTGTTGGTCTCCAGTTAGTTTCTACTAGATCACAATTCAACCACTCAGCGATATCTGCAGAGTTTGAAACTGTCGCACTTAATGCTAGAATCTGTGCATGTGGATGCACTTTTCTGATGATTGCTAATATCATTTCAAGTGTCGGCCCGCGTTCCCGATCGCCAATCAAATGAACTTCATCCGCTACAAAGAGTCCGACATCGGAAATCCAGCTACTCTCATGTCGGATTAGAGAGTCCATTTTCTCGTTTGTTAAAACTAGAACATCTGCTTCTTCTAGTTCCCGTGCAGTTGAGTTATAGTCACTGGAAGCAACTTTGATACGGATTTTTCTATCCAAGATGTTCAAACGTTCGAGCACACGAATATCATGATACTTTTCCTTAGCTAGGGCCCGTAAAGGGGTAAGATAAAAAACCTTCATTCCTTTCTCAATTGCTTTTATTGCTGCCATTATTGCGATTAGGGTCTTGCCGCTTGCAGTAGGAGTTGTGACCAGCAAGTTTTTGCCTTCTAGGAGACCATGTGAGACGGCTTGTTGCTGTGGGGGATAGAGCGAAGAGTGTCCAAGCAAGTCTAACAGGTTATTTATCCTTGGATCTTCCATCGTCATCTTCGGTCTTAATACCTGTTATATGATTAACTCCACGGGTTTATTTGTGTGCTTGTTACCCTATCGTAGAAGCAGTATGCGTGGTAGTAATGAGTTGAAGGTGGAAAAAGCTCGATTTTATGTGAGCGAAAAGAGGAATGCTCCTGAGGTCTTCAGCGGAACTTGGAATCGCATTTAATATCGGTAAATTCGACTTGAGGCCGGGAAAATAATTATTACGCCTCACAATTCAATTTTATGGAATGCAGCTCACCGGGGAGGAAGAAAATATGCTAAGGGGCGAACGCGGCGAATCGCTGGCGGTTGCGTATAGAATCTTACTTGCAATAGGTGAAGCTACCGAAGCAGAACGGCTGATCCCCGTAAAATGGGCGCACATATCGGGAGTCAACTACAATACTATCGGCGATAGCGGCGTGGATTTCTTGGAAGAGTTTAGTAAAAGTGCCCGGGTCGCGATAAGAACGACAATAAATCCGATGGGCTTTGACCAAAATAAAACTGTAAATCTCTCCGAGAATTTTACCCAAAAACAGATGAGCATAGTCAGGTCCTACCATATGTTGGGTACAACTACTTCGTTTACATGTGTTCCGTACGAGATTTTTGATATTCCTGAAAAAGGTAGCGCTGTGAGCTTCGCTGAAAGCAATGCAGCAGTATTTTCGAATTCAATTCTAGGGCTGCTAACTAATAGGGAGAGCGCCCTTAGTGCGCTTGCAAGTTCAATCACGGGGAAATCTCCGTATTCCAACCTTCTGATGGACAAGTTCAGACGTGCCAAAGTGACCGTCAAACCTGATTATGAACTCGCTACAGAATTAGATTATGGCTTACTAGGTTACTTCGCGGGTAATACTGTGAGGGATAATTGTATTGGCATTAACGCAGGCGAAGAAAAACTTGACACGATAAAAGCAAAAGCTCTCTCAGCGGCGATTGGAACCTCGGGCTCTTGCGGAATGTTCACCAAAGAAGAGGGCGCGAAACAAGAAATTATCTCGTGTGGTAAGGAAGAAGTAACCACAATTAAAGATGAGCTCAATACAGCGGAAGATGGTGACTTAATCGCTCTGGGCAGTCCTCAGCTTGGATTGAATGAGCTACATTTATTGGCAGCTCTGATTGAAGGAAAAAGGCTGACGAAACGTTGTATAATTTTCTGTGCAAGAGCAATTCATAATCAAGCGAAACACCTCGGTTTAATCGATCGAATTGAACATGCTGGTGGAGAGTTCATGTGCGACTCGTGCACATGTCTTACGCCCCTAATCACGCGGGCTGACTTTGATTCGGTAATTACAAACAGTGTTAAGGCCGCGTATTATCTAAATCATTCAAACAGAGTAGGAGTATGTCTGAAAGACTTGAAGACAATTATGAAGGAGTGCGCTGACTACAATTGAACACGTGCTTCAAGTGCAGAAAAATTGTAGGGGGGTATGGAATCGGAAACGCACTTCTTACAGAAGAACGAATTAATTTTCTTTCGATGATAGACACAGAGAAGGGCATCATAGAAGACCCACATCATCAATTGTCTGGGAGCTCTGTTAAAGGTGCAGTATTAGTTTTTCCTGGGGCTATCGGAAGTAGTGTGGGAGCATATGCTATATACTCGTTGAAAGTAAACGGCGTGGCGCCGGCTGCGATAATAAGCACTAACAAGGCAGACATAACCACCGCCTCAGGGTGCGCGATTTCAAATATACCACTTGTGGATACGCTTGATAACGGGTCTTCTTTCTCTATGAGATCTGGAATGGAAGTAAAGGTTGATGCGGATAGTAAAACAGTGTGTGTAACAAACCGAACATTTTAATTTCTTGCGTATCTGAAATTCTTATCCTGGTGCATGGCAAATGACGGGCGAACTGACCACTTTAATGGTGGAATGACGATCTAAGTCCATGCACCAGGTTGAACGTTCCGGCAATAAGAAAATGATAATATGCATGCATGCAAAATTGAATCAAGAGCAGGAGTCCTTTCTTATGATATCTTTAATGCTATAATCCGTCTTCCCGCATAATGCTTTTATTAGGATCTTGACACCTAGAATACATTTGGCAAACTTCTGTCCTGAGTGTGGCGGTGATTTGAAATTTGACCCTAATAGTAAAAATTTCCTTTGCAAGAGTTGTGGAATATTTGCTTCCCGAGAAAAGATTGATGAATTACGCGATAAGGCAGAAAATGAGTCTGTCAATAAGCGAAGGCAATTGCATGATGATTATCTAGACTGGTGGCAAACCTCGAAGAAGGAAAAACAAAAACAATAGCAGAGCTGATCGTGAGTAAGTAATCACGTTCTAATGGCTAAGCGATTGCAGATTCTGTTTTTTCTGCTATATCGCTTTTCAAAGGAACCATTTGTTCTTCTTTTCTCGACTTTAAAACAGTCATTAGCTCTATTTCCAGAATATGTGGTAAAATACGTATCTTGTTTACAACTATATCTCTCATCTCCTCCAAATCTTTAGAGCGAATCTTTAGTATAAGATCAAACCTACCATGCATTTCATGAATTTCTAACACAGCTTCCACATTCGATAATCCACGAACAACCTCTTCAGCCAAACCAGGTTCAACATTTATACCCAAAAATGCGAGGTGGTCATAGCCCAGACGGCCATTATTTACAGAAAGTGTAAACTTGCCGATAATTCGAGCAGCTATCATCCTCCTGACTCTCAGATGTACCGTTGCGTCAGAGATTCCGATCTTCCTGGCAATTTCAACAAATGGCGTTGATGAATCTCTGCTCAATATATCTATTATCTTGAGATTAATTTCATCTAACAGGTCTTCGTTGAATTGCATGTACATAGTCAAGTCGAGGTTGAGACATAAATGCCTTTGCTACGGATTTAAAAGCCCTTGTGATTACCAAATACAGGATAACAACTCGCCTTTCTCCTACTTTTAAGACCAAGGAATAATAACCTCGATTCCATAGCTGCTATTCCTGCCAAGGAAAACTTGCACTAAATGTAACAATGGATTAACTGTATATCATAGGGTATACTCTGGGGAATACCTATGCAAAAAATGCTTTTTACTTTCTATTGAGCAAAAAACTGCCAAGACTATGCAGAAATTTTCAATGCTTAGTCATAGCGATAAGGTTGCAGTTGGTGTTTCTGGCGGCAAAGACAGTTTGGCCCTTCTATACGTGTTAAAGAAATTCTTTGAAGAACATGACCGCACAAAGTTGGTCGCTATCACGATTGACGAAGGTATACACGGTTACCGAGATGAATCATTACAAATTGTAAAAGATTTTTGCTCCCAGATCAAAGTGGAAACGAACATTTCAAGCTATAAGGATCTTTTTGGGTTGGGCATGGACCAAGCAATGCAGGAGAGGCCGTCTGAAAAAATGACTTCCTGTTCTATGTGTGGCACCTTCCGTAGGAGAGCAATAGACATAATGGCAGAATCGGTAGGTGCGAATGTCGTTGCGACTGGACACAACCTTGATGACCATCTACAAACTTTCATGATTAACCTTCTATCAGGAGACACTGAGAGAATCTGTTGGATGTATCCAGAACCAGTTCAATATGGACCAAATGGTCTCAGAAAGGTAAAACCATTTGTAGAGATTTACGAGCACGAAATTGTATTCTATGCTGTACTCAGAGACATCCCTTTTCAGTCCGAAGAATGTCCGTATATGCATGAAAGCATCAGAACCGAGCTTCGTGAATTTCTCAATAAGCTTGAAACAGGACACGCAGGGATAAAGTACAACGCTTACAACTCGATGACAAAAATCTCGAAGATGTTGAAGACTTCGTCTATGAGATCGTTATCTCACTCTAAAGAATGCTTGGCTTGCGGACGGAATTCTACCGGCAGTATTTGTTCTGTTTGCAAGACCCTTCAAGTCCTAGCAAAGAGCACGTAAATCAAATTCATTGGCTCGGCAAGTACGTCGCCACTATCGGCACATTACTTCTTAATCATTTGCGTTCGGGTAAGCAAATATAATGAGCCATAACTATGATATTTACGGAGGCAGGGAGGATCGGGGTGTTAGCCGTACCCCACATCAGAAATCGGCTTTATGCTGGGATCAGTAACTGCTGGGTAAATCCAGAGGTGTGAGGTACCTGCTTGCCATGCTGAAATGAAATCATGCCGTGTCGGATGGTTATGAGCAGCGCACCACGCGAAGGCGTAGTTTTGACTGTGAATCGTCGAAATGGGTGAGGTCCGGGAGGGAGCAACCCTAAGGCGGGGTAGCCATGCTAACACGTCTACGTGGTGGATCTTGTAGGGCTTGAGAAGGGGCCTTGTGCCTCTGGTGGTACTGGCAGGCTGCCTCCGTACCGGTAACGCATCGGCCATATACAAGAAGGCGCCCACATCCCTCTCAACAACGCAATGAACCTGCTGGAATTTTCCTTAGAGTATTTTTATCAACACGACACATGTCTAGCTTATCGAGCAGGTAGACCCGAGATGCTGTGAAAATAGCAGATGAATATTAAAATACCTTAAGATAGAACACTAAATATGATTCCTTTCTTAGAAGGAAAAATTCATCTATCGAATTTGATAATTTTAGATGATTTTATCTACGCGTTCTTACATTTCAATATTTTAAGATTTAGGTTGAGCCTTGTTCAAGAATAGACGATTAAACTCCTAGGTGCGCTAAATGGTTAGGACACTTGATAAAACACATACGGTTCTTTCATATATTGATGGTAGTTTAAAAAATGCAACGATAGTGAATGGAGATAATAAATTTGATGGATTTATTTTCTCTTTGCTAAATCCACCTGTTCCGCTAGGTGGTAATATAGTATCCCTAGATATCTACGTGGATGAAATTCCAGTTCCAAAAAAATCAATTTTCATCGCAACTTCAGAGGATGTGGTCAATGCAGCCACATTATCGGAAGACCGCCCCATTCCATTTAAGCCGTTTCAAAGCGCAAGATTCCTAATAATAAAAGATGGTGGCTTGGAAGAACAAAGTAAACATAAGATTGTCATTTTGAGTAAACTAGAAGGATTTGAACAGATTATAATACCATTTACTTTTAACGATTACTTAAGCAATCGTAAGGAGAGAATTTTTATTCCCTCCAACATGATGGATGATTCCGAATCTATTACATCAAATGAGGATACGATTTTTAAAAACTTCACAACTCCGTTAATTCTGTCTGGCAAACAAGCATATATTGTATGTTCATCAAATGCTTCGCTTTCGGCTAACTGGTCTTGGATGGGAACAAGATATGACAATGGGGGATTGTTCGTCCCACCAGCTAGGGCTTTCGGTAGGATCCTAGTGGAAATATCTATGGATGATGGGGTACGTAAAAGACTCCCAAATTTCGTGGTATCTTCTAGACATGAGAATGGATTTCTCTACACGAGGCACGAAGTGGCAGGTTTGCAGGTAAAGAGGACACTATTCGTTCCAGTTGATAACAAAGGATTTGTTATGAAATTGGAGTTGTTAGATCGAGAGGCGGATTATTCAAAACTAAGTTTGAAGAAGAAAACGGAAAAATCAAGACGGAAGATTCGTATACACTTCGTGGTTGACGGCAATATTACCAGCTATGGCTTGGCTGCAATTTCCCAGAGTAACTTTTCTAAGCTACTTACGAGAGACAATTGCTTACAAATCCAAACTGCATCCAAGAAAAATCTTGCGCATTTCTACGGAACAATTGGAGTCGCGCCGAAGAGCATGAGACCATCGAGAGTGTTAATGGATTCTTTTGATAACGATTTGGAGATCTCATATGATCTTGATATTGAAGCAGGCAACACCAGTGAGCTTGCGCTAGTGGCCGCCGGCGGATTTACTAGTTCTGAAGATTGTTTAAAGGAATACCGGTATATGCGGGATAATTATAAACAACTGCTGGAAAGCACGCAAAATCATTTCAAATCGATCTCTTGTTCTACTTTAAATCTTGCATCCTCGAGTCAAATTCCGCATCAGCACTCTACTATTTTAAAACTAGTTAAGGCATTCGAAAAAGCAAAAACGAGTATGGAATACTTAAAGGCAGAATACGACGGACTAGGCCCAGGTATTTGCGCAGGACTGCCAAGGTTTCCTAATTATTGGGCTAGGGACACAGGTTGGTCGTTGAGAGGTTACTTGGCTATCGGAGATTACCGTTTTGTTATTGCAGTAATCGAAAATTTTCTACATCACCAGGCAAGAAAAACCTCGAATCTTGCAATGAAAGGAGAGTTGCCGATGATTATTAGCGGTAAATCCTTTCTTCATGATAGTACATTCGGATCAGCTGATTCTACATTTCTTTTTCCTTGGGCGATACGTGAATATGTGTTGGCGACCGGAGATATAAATTATCTAAAAAATCGCTGGAAACAGATCGTTGATCTTGTCAATTGGGGATTTTTAAAAGATGTGGATAGAGATGGATTAGTCGAAAACGGATTTACTGGTGTCGCCGAAAAATTACCAATTCAGGATTCTACTTGGATGGACCATATTGATAGGAGAAAGAGCGCAAACGACGTCCAGGCATTGTTCTACGAAAGTTTGAAAATTGGAAGCGAGCTAGCGATGATTGCGGATGATAATTATAATCAAGAGCGTTGGAGTCGATGTGCTGATCAGCTCAGAGGCAAAGTAGAGAGAGAATATTGGAATAACAAGGACGGTTTCTATTATGATACGATAAGAAGGGATAGTACAAAGGATTCCAGTATTAGACCAAATGCACTCGTCATGTTACTCACAGAATCGATAGCCGACCGAATCAAAGCTCACTCTGTCCTAACAAGAATCGAGAAGAATGACCTAACCACCCCTTGGGGACTAAGAACACTGAGCAGTCTCGATCCAAAATATCATCCGAGTCTTTATCATGATGGTGCGGTATGGCCGCTTGTAACGGGTTGGGCCGCAATTAGTGAGATTAAGATCAACAGGCTAGAACAGGCACTTTATTACATCGAATCTATGGCACAACGTATAATTTCTGAAAACGGTATGTATGCAGAAACATATAGAGGCGACCGACCTGAACCCTTTAACTCTTGCATCCTTCAAGCTTGGTCTGTTGGGATGTATGTCTATGCAATGCAAGAGATGATGCTTGGAATGCGCTTGAATATGCTTGAAAATAGGATTCAATTCGAACCACACATCCCTGAATCACTAAGACATAATTCTTTGCCTCTCAATTTTGAACATCATTTTCACATCATGCAACAATCACAGAGGTGCCGAATCATCGTCGATCCAAATCGCGAAAAAATATCTATTATTATGCGTAAAAACGAACAAATCGACAAGGCGCCAGAAATTTTTAGTAACTCATATTCGATTAACATTGAGCACTCTTGAAGAAGATGACGAAATCTTTATGGTCCGTTCTTGCTGTTGTTGGGGCACGACTATTCATTTAGTACATTAGTGCGCTAGTTAGTAAGAGATGCATAAGGGCTGATTCTCGATGGACGACGCCACTCGCTGTACACAAACTTTAGTTGCATTATCTACTATGTTTCTATCTCTTAATCTATGTTATTTGTGGAGTGTAGTGCGGCCGCGGCCATATAGTTGTATTTTGCCTTACACCAAAGCCTTAAAATGTGGCATTGTTATCCTTTGAGTTTTACTAAACTAGTCACTGGTGAAGAAAAGGAAAATGATGCTAATAGACGAAAAGAGAATACACGAAGTAATAAATGCACGAAAACCGCATTCGGTCGCCCTTAATGGACCGGAGGGACTTATTCCGAGAATCCAGACTAGTGCAGCCAATATTACAGAAAACTTTGGTATTCCAGCCTACATAATTGGAGATACTTGCTGGGGATCCTGCGATCTCAATACACAGGCGGCCGACATGTTAGGGGTTGAGATTTTATTCAACATAGGTCATACCATTGCAAATGAGACATTTGGCGAAAGGGTAATAATGATCAATGCTTATGATGACATTAGCTTTGCTAGAGTTGCAAGAAAATGTGCCTCATCTCTTCAAAACGAAAATTACAAGACTCTATCATTATTGACAGACAGTCAACACCTTAATCAAATTGATAATGTCAAAGAGATCTTTGAAGAGTATGGCTACAAAGTGATCATCGGCAAAGGGAAAGGACAGCTTAACGATGGCCAGGTTTTTGGTTGCGAATTCTATCCTGCATTTGACATCCAGAACTTAGTCGATGCGTACATTTTCCTTGGCCAGAGCAGATTTCATTCAGTAAGTGTCGCAATGTCAACGGAAAAACCGACATACATGCTAGATCCATATTTTGAGGAATATTCACAAATTAACAAGATCGCCCAGACGTTCAAGAAGAAAGCCATTTTATCAATCTACAAGGCAATGGATGCACGAGGGATTGGCATTATTATTGGATTGAAGGAAGGACAATTTGCCAAAATTCAGGCACTTAAACTTAAAAAATTATTTGAACAGCTAGGAAAGAGAGTCCAATTAATTGCAATGACAAATATTACTAATGACCATGTTCAAATCTTTAAGGGCCTAGATGCTTTTGTGGAAGTTGCATGTCCAAGAATAGCCATAGATGACCATTTCGATAAGCCTATGCTGTCAACCCCGCAAGCATTCGCATTGATAAAACTGCTTAAAAATGAACCAATCGACGATTTATTAAAAATTCACCACTGGCTCTAGTCTGGTCTCTCCTTGAACAGCAGAAAATTAGAGTAGGGCATTGATTGGGAGGCCAACATAAACTATCACTCAAGACAATAACAGCATATTGATTATAAAATCTATTATATTATTTAATGTAATTCCAACTTATTATTGACTTCTATCGGGAAGCTGAGGATTGGCGGGGAGGATCAGCCTAGGATTATGGGAGTGATCAATGTCAGCCCAGAATCCTTTTACAAAAATTCCGTTAAGACTAATGTAAATGAAATAGCTAATGTAGCCACGGAGATGCAAGAAACAGGTGCTGATATGATAGATATCGGTGCCATGTCTACTGCACCCTATCTCGAAACGATCATTTCAGTTGAACAAGAGATCAAAAGAATAAGGGACGCTATAGATGTTATAAAGAGCAATTGTAGTTTGCCTATCTCGGCAGATACTCCCAGAGCCGAGGTAGCCGAGGAGGCAATCAAAGTCGGGGCCGATGCCATCAACGATATTTCAGGGTTAAAATATGATAAGAAGATGGCAGACATTGTATCTAGATCTGGACTGCCAATAATTATGGGAGCCTACGGTGGCAGCGACGGCCGATCTGGTCTCGCCTCAGGAAGTGTATTTGGAACCATAAAGGTTCTGACTGAAAGTCTATCAATTGCAAAAAGCGCCTCTATTGCAGCTGACAATATAATTATTGATCCTGCTATTGGCTTCTTCAGGCCAAAAGGAAAAAACCCGTTCTTTACAAGAATGACAGACCTCCCGTGGTACATCCGTGATATTGAAGTGATATCGAATCTAAAGAAACTAAAAAGATTTTCAAAACCAATTTGTATCTGCGTTTCAAGGAAATCATTCATTGGAAATATGTTCAACTTAGAACCAGAAGAACGTTTAATTCCATCAGCAGCAGCAGAATTAATCTGCATATTGAATAGCGCAAATCTAATCAGAACACACGACGTTAAAGAAACATGGCATACTCTAATGGCGTCAGAGTTGCTTCGTTAACTCTTCGTTAGATATACTAGTCTTTGCGACTCTTCTAATCAGCATATAAATGCTTAAAAGAAATGCCTTGTATCAAGCTGGGTGTAGATGGTCGTTGACACTATCCGTACTATCAAGCTACTGGGAAAGTGGTCGGGCAACAGGATTATTGGAAGGAGACGTCCATTAATTGCGGTTTTTAGCCTCACACATTACTGTAACTTTTATTGTCCCTTGTGCCCTTTTGGCGACACTGATAAGGATGGCCAGATTAAAGTTGCCAGGAAAAAGGATCTTTCTACTCAACAGTGGAAGGACATTTTCGACAAAATTTCAAAGTATTGTATCTGGTCAATTGTGGAAGGTGGCGGAACCTACCAGCCGAGCAGATTTTATGGAACTTATCCGTTATCTTAACAATCTCCAGCTACCCATAACCTTGATAACTAATTGCTCTTCTACATACCATTGATCTTGACGAGCTGAAGAGATATATTCAATTTATTACCTGCAGCATCGATTCTATGTTCGAAGAACCATACTGTAAAGTAAGAGGTGTTTCTCCACGAATATTTCGGAAAGTAATGGACAACCTCGGTCTTTTAATTGAATATAAGGTCCCCCACTACTTTAATAGCGTCATAACCAAATACAACACCGAGGAATTCATTAATCAAACTTACTTTGATAGAGCGAAGGAATTGGGCTCAAATGCAGTTTCCTTTACTTTCGTTGAGGACAGATCTGATGTTAATTTTTCTCTTCTTCCGGATAGACAAACTATGGTAAAGGTGTGCGAGAGCATATTGGGTTACATGAAAACTCATACCTCTCCTCAAATTATGATTCCTGCACAATATTTTGAACAAATAATAGAACACGGACGGGGAATGTTTGAGGAATGTGGTGTTTGGAAAAGCATCTTTGTTAATGGCAATGGCACTGTTATGGTTCCCTGCTGGAAATTTAATAGTCCCGAGAATACTTACAACCTGCTTGAGAAGAGCGTAGAAGAAATTTGGAGTGCTCCGCAATGGGATATAGCACGGACATGCCACGATTGTCAGGTACTTGGGTGCATATGGTATTCATCACAACCTATAACCACGTTTGCCCAAAATTACATGAAAGGGTTACGGAAAATGATTAGCCAACAAAAGCCTGAATTTGCAGAAGAACTTGTTTAAGCCTTTTAAAAGACCGGTTCCATGAAATTGAAAGCAAGGATCAATCCTGAGCTAGCAATTACTTGTGATGTCGCAAGCCTAAGCATCTATGTATCAGCGTACAGTTTCGATTTAATCCGAGCTGGATCGAGGATGGATGCCGCTTGGCAATTACAGCTTTCCTTTGTTATGTGATCTCTATAACTTCCTTCGAAGTTAGTTTCTCACATAAGGTATGTTTGCCCGTCTGAATAGTCAATTCTGAGAGTAAAACCAGAAGGGTTTAAGTTTATCGCGACGTCTGGTCGGTCCAGTTAATAGTTTACTTATTTTTTAGGATCCTTGTGTCGTATATCTTCTTTTTCTTCTACTTGCCAAGCCGTCCCCTTAAGTTTTGAGTATTTTAAGTACGCACCATTTTGGTCGACGTTATCAAGTTTTACATTCATCAAATTGGCATTGACGAATATTGTCTTGGATAATTTACATCCTGACAAATCGGAGCTTTGCAGATCTGCCCACATTAAATTTGTCCTCGTTAGATTAGAATCGATAAGATTACACTTCTTCATTTCAGCATACAATAGTAGACCATCAGTGAGGTCTGCTCCTTCAAAATTAGCGTTGCTAAGGTCGGCTTGGACTAGATTGACTAGAGTCAAATTGCAATGAGAGAAATTGGTACCGACAAATGAAATCCCATTAAGACAGGCACCCGAAAGATCTTTGCCTACAAAGTCGATTCCGTTAATAATAGGTTTTACTGTGAGATTCTTCATTCTCCATCTATTAAAGTCCTCGGTGTTACCAACAGTTAGTAATCTTATAGCTTCTTCTAGGCTTGGATTAGACATATTTCCCTCTTATTTTACTCATTTAAAAATTCTTTTTCATTTGATACAAAAGAACAGAAAAGGAGGCGCTCATAAACTAAGATTGATCAGATAGGATCTCAAATCTATGTGTATTTCTACGATTTTCTGATTAGACATTAATCTGATCCTACGATAGGCAGCATCTTATTTGGTGGTAAGTTGAAAGTATTTTGATCTTGTTCTTCTTTTGTTACCTTTTCAAATTCAATGGTTATCTCTATGGGCGCATTAAATTTCAGACTTATTTCTTGTGCGAGGATTCCGATAGATTTTGGGTCTGAAAACTCGTTTGATCCTTGTAGGAAAACCCTGGTCTTCCTGTAAATGACCTTACCGCCAAATTTCGACATTAGAAAATCTGTAAGTGCTTGAACAACGGATAGAGGAATTTCGTTGTAATAGAAGCATATTCCATGAACAGGTTCTTTGTCATAGGGCGTACCGTACCTATACCAGAACACACCAAAGTGCTGATACTCTCCCTGCATGCATTTTATTTCCCAATGATTGACTTTTTCAATTGGATAATTTGCCTCGGCGAGATCAGGAATACCTATTCTCCAATACCTAAGACGCATGATCCTAATGGTAATATTCTAGCATTATAATAATGTGGCGAAGCGCAATTTCCACTATTCCAAACACTATCAATCCCTAATTCCTGGATCACTTTGCCATTTTTTAATTAATCAACTTAGTTTTTGATGTCCATTCTGGTAAACGAAGCTGATCACGTCATTCTGAAGTTTTTTTCCTTGTCGATTTTTTATTCTTGGTGGTGGGTGTCTTGCTTTTGATCTCAGTTCTCTTTTCACTATCCAGTCCTTCAGTTTTTGGTTTTCTGGAGTCGATAATTGTCTTTGCTACCGCTCTTAATTGCTCAACGTTCTCAGGATAGTTAGTACTTCTCAATTCATCGACCGGTATTCCATGATTTCTTGCGCCCCTGACATCACGCAGACCAACTTCCTCCAACTCAGCCTTTGAATAACCTCGTCCCGCTCTAACTATTTGTATTCCTCTATTCCAACGCTTGATAATAGGTTCTTGTACTTGTGTCTTCATTTCTTTTCTAATTACATTGGATTAGAGGTTTAATTAAAATAGTTTTCATACGACAATGTTATCGAGAATCATAGATTGTCGAATACTTATATAACTAAATACTACTACTGTCGTAGTACCCTGGGGTCATCCAATGCACATAGAGTCTCAGCTGAAATATTAATAACGTCGCTATCTTTCATACTGATTATTATTTTGGTAGTTAGTTCAATATGGTGTAAATACCTCCAATACAAATATTGTCTATGAACAAAGGATGGGAGATCTCCGTTTGAAAGGGATTGAAGATACACAAAATGTTCTTGTCACGACATTCTTGGCAGTCGTAACTATTCTGGTTATTTCGACGCCCGTCACTTTCTCACCGTTCAAAATAGCATATGCCGCTAGTACTTCAGCTGGACCGATATCGACTCCCGTGTCGATAGCTCCCCAAGCCAAATTGGTGTTTAATAATCATAAATATGGTATGTCCCCCTTTATTTTTACCGACAGCGGGCAGCTAAATAAAGTCCTATTTCCTGCTCAGCCAGGAGATACTAATGCTAACTTGACAGTGCAACCAGGCAATACCGTAAGCTTTCAATTCAGTAAACAGCCTACAAAAATAGATGCATTTGTCACTGACTATGACGGGGACATTCCTTCAGTACATCCTCTCAAGAAAGTAGGCCCAAGTGCATTTCAAATTTCAGGACCGTTAGGAATATGGCAGATAGAGGTACATGCCATCTTCCCAAATAACCAATATACATCGTTTACGACATTGGCAAACGTTCAAGGGAATTCTATTGGCAGTCAATCGGTAAGCCCACAAGTATCATGCGGTACTCAAAATAGACTCCAGATTGCAGGCGTTACGGACAGTAACAATAACAATTCAAACACGCTTTTAAATACTCTCAACAACGGGAATACTACTAGTAATGATCTTGTGCCGACGTTCTCAGCTACTGGGAAAGGTTCTTGGGTTCAGCTAGATTTAGGACAAGAAAAATCGATTTGCAATCTTGAAATTGGATTTGCCAACGGAGAAAAGTCAATAAACTTTTTCACAATACAGACATCAACAGATGGAGTACACTTCGTTAGCCATGGTTCTGCTCAAAATACCGGTATGAATTCAGGGAGAGAACAATTTGGCTTTTCTGACTCACAGGTTACAGCAAGATTTGTCAAGCTGACTTTTCAGGGAAATACACAGGGCGATACATATAATATATCAGATTTAAAATTGATAGGAAGTTAAGAAACATTGATAATAAGAGACAGACACTGAACATCGACCATTGAATAACAATCTGAGGTTGTTACTGCTGAGGGGGAAATAGGATTTTCAACCCCGGGAGAAAACAGTATTCCATGTGAAGATAATAAACAATTTGACTGTCGAGATATATGGCAAGTGGCTCAGTAGAAACCATTGAATATTATAATGAGATTGGTCAATCTGTGGATGTTGTATGCTATACATCTGAATGATAATTCTCTGTTCTGTGTTTTCACTAGTCTTGATGTAATATGTTCTCCAAGTAGTCGTTTTATCACTGAAAC
>QHBN01000042.1 GCA_003176995.1 Candidatus Nitrosopolaris wilkensis | reverse complement strand
TCCGAGCACTGCACAACAACAACTGCCATTAGCACCGATAGCAGGATGTGGAACAGGCACAGACAATTCGACATGCACTCATTCACAGCCTACTACTGAGAAACCTCAGACTACTAACAACACACCGCCTACTCAGGAAAAGGCAACGACACCTACTACTCCAGTAAGTCCTACAAAGGCTACTACGCCACAGCCAATCAATTCTACAAGAAACGCAACGACACCGACAGGACCGGGATTAACACCTATCGGGAATAAAACCAACTCAATTCATCCGAACGGAACCCTACCAGTTGCTCCTATAGGTCCAATAGCACATCTTCCTCCATCACAGCCCACAGGTAACACGACCACTCCTCCGGTTGCTCCCCCACCCACTCCTCCAACCCCACCGCCAAAACCAATCACGAATACTACAGTGCCAGTATCTCCAACACCGACAGGCGGTACTATTATCGTACCTATACTAGGGGTTAACGTAGGAATTGCAAACAATCTCCTGCAGCAGATAAATATATTACAACAGAACCTCAACATTGGTCCCACGATCCTAAACAACCAGGGTGTCAATAACATCAACAACATCAACACAATAACCACAGTAAACAACCAAGTGATTCAAAATACTGTGATAAACAATCCACAAGGGGTAGTTGTGAAACCAGCACCACAAGTGATAGTAGTGAACAAACTAACGCCTACAACCCAAGTAGTAATTCCGCCCAAGTTCTGCAAGGTAACAGACGTAGACGAGATTCACGGTAATCTAATCATATTCTGTGTGAAGAAGATAGATCGTGACGACGAGGACGCACATCATGTACATCATCATCACATCATAGTCATAGTGACCGAAGAGGTAGCTCATCAGCATTCAGCGGCACAACTGATTCAGATATTCTTAGATACACACAACAGGGGCAAGTTCGCAAATCTGCAATTCTTCCCAGGAGTCGATCACTTCATGCATCTCAAAGGGACGTTCACAAACACCTTCACTTTACTGCACAGCAAGATAATAACACTGCAATTCGGTCCAAGGGACAAACCTGATAAGTTCGGAATCAAGCATCAGGTAGCCATCGTAGGAATAATCAAGAAGGGACAGACATTCAAATTCGACATCAACACAGGATACAAGTCCAAGGTAGCAGAGTCAGCATTTCCACGCCTGAAGGGATTATTGAATGCAACGTGATCCCTTTTATTTTTTGTGATAGCCTGCCCTGTTGTTAGAAGATTTAGTTAGATGAATAGTATGGCGGTACTGCAATACACGGTACAGCTAACTGAGGAACTAGCGGTACGAATAATGCTTTCAACTCGGCTAATTCAACAATGGTAACTGGGGTAACGGCGGCATAACATTACACGGGACTGCTGATGGAGGAAGTGGTAGTAACAATAGCAATGGTGGTGGGATCAACGGCAATACAAAGAATGGTAACGTCGGTATTGCATTAGAAGGATCGGCCAATGGAGGAAATGGAGCTACCTGCAGTCAGCCGAAGTAGTTCAGTAAAGGGGTTCAGCTAACGAACAAGACGGTACTGGAGAGGTAGTAGGATCTAGCGGAGCAAACGGCGGTATATCGATAAACGGTAATCTACCAGCAGGTTGTAAGATCGCACAAAACGTTATCTGAAGGTTTAGCTGAGACGACGAAAAATAGTATCCATGTTCATAAGGCGATTCACACGTGGTAAGTCACAAGGTATCGATATATGGTATACCATACTCAGGCTCTAAGATAGTAGTATATGACATAAGTTTGAAATTGAATCAGAAGAGACATGACATGACAATTAATCTTATTATTCCTAATTGCGCGCCCTGTATTATCTAAGAGAATAAAACAATTGAGAGAATTTTCTATAACCTGCATTTCAATTGAGTTCTCATTAGTGCCAAACTACCAATAAGATGAGAAGATGATTTACTAAGGGCATTTGGAAGAGGTTAGCATGATTGCGATCGAAACAGTAATGGCAATGCCAAACCGACTCTGAAATTTTATATGCTTTAAGATTTGACAAAATAACGTACATGTTTAAAGCAGGTGTAATAACGATTACAGTCCAGTCGTAAAAGTGTCGGATTACTAAAATCGTCTAAATATTTAATACTCACTAAACTACATTTCCGGCAACGACATATTGTGCTAAAAGTACCGGGAACAATATTGAGAATAAAGCGGGCTCCCTTGTCGACAGGCCAGTGATCCTATTGTGATTATCAAGAAAGCGAGTTATGACATACTCTAATTCGTGCTGCGATAGACTTTATGTGAGATAGTTTAGCAGGAGTCGAATTTTTATCAAGTTTAGCAGTTATAAGATGTGGTACATTCTTTTTGCTAAAGCTAAATCGAACACGAAATAGAAAAGGAAGATCAACTATCGATAACGCTACTTGAATTCTTCTTCCAGTATCCTTGTTCTTCTGCTTATTTGGAACAATGTGTCTGTTTTCTTAATTGCCTGCTCTCTAGAACGTCCAAAGACCATCGATTGCAGCAGCAAATGATTTTCAGGGATAACCATACCTGTCTGGTCATCTGTGTATAAAATCTTGAGAACATCATTTTGAACTCTTAACGCTTCTTGATGGATATGTACCATGTTTGTATCACCATGTTGAAAACCCAGGTTCAAAGCTTTCTTTCTTACGTCGGCAGTTCCTTTAGCGGATTTTAATATCGCCACTCCAAATTCCTTTCTGAATGCTTCAATAATAGTATCCTTAGCAGGAGCCTTTGTTTTGAATCGGATTAACATTTGATGGAGATGCATCATCCTAGATGGGACTTTGTATGCCTCTACGAACAGGTTTGCTGTTGGCATAAAATCTTTAACATCCTCTTGATGATGAGGAGATTCATCCCATTCGATTGAATCTCGCACCTCTTTCGATTCCTCAAGATCTGCCCATCTTCTGACGATGGTTACGTCGTACCTTTCAATTTCATCCCCAAACTTTTCAGCCAGGGGCTGCATTATTCTCCCCATACCTGACACATTACAACTACCTTGGATAACATACATTTTACCGCTGGCCTTTGCGTAGTTTACCCTAGAATTATGAATCATATCCGCTACCGAGTGGGCACCGTGTCTATCTTCTCCCCCTTGAAAGATAGCTGCTTTTTTCATAGGCTCATATAGTCTCTTTTTGTTGTCGAACCCCCCGCCTTCTTTAGCCGCATCTACAACTATGTCGCTTTGCTCTACAGCTTCTTCCACAGTTCCAGATATCTCATAGTTACTATCTCTGAATTGTTTCAGATTATGTTTGGGGACATATACATCGAATTTGTTGTCTAGCGCATCCCTTGTCTTCTCGTCGGCGGTATATTTCGCGACGCCGAGGAATTGAATTTCTTTGTCTGCAGAGAGCATAGTCGCTAGACGACGCCCAATATTGCCATACCCATTTACAAAAACTTTAACCAATATACTTCACTAATAGCTAATTTTTCAGATGGATGTGGTTTTCAACATTTTATATATATTTCCTGCTACTAGCGAGCGCATATTTTTATGTACGCATATCGCATTTTTTTACTCAATAAATCGGTATTGCGCAAAATCAATAATACATCACAAGATTGCTTTTTAGCAGCGCTCATCTTGAATTAGGTTTAAATATAATTTCAGAAGTACGTACGGCAGCGAAAATTGTGTTTTGACTAGGTACGCTTTCGACTTGAGGTCAATATAAAATGAGGGTCCTTGTTGTAGATAATTATGATTCTTTCGTGTATAATATTGCACAACGACTAGGCGAATTAAAGACCGAACCGACAGTCATTCGAAATGAGAAGGTTACCGTTAATTCGGTCAAAATTATGGATCCTGATGCGATAGTCATTTCTCCTGGCCCAGGCCACCCCGCAGACAGGAGATACTTTGGCGAATGTACGGACATTATAGCTGAGCTTGGACCACAAATACCCATCCTTGGAGTCTGCCTTGGACACCAAGGAATAGTGCACGCATTCGGCGGGAAAGTAGTCAATGCCAGAAAAGTCAGACACGGAAAAACAAGTATTATTCGATACAACTCCGGAAGACTTTTTGATCAGGTAAGCAACCCATTTAAGGCAACCCGCTACCATTCTTTGGTGGCTGATAAGAAAATTCCCCCTTGTCTGGAAGTTACAGCAACGGCGCTTGACGATGGTGAAATTATGGCGATCAGACACAGACAATACTTGATAGAAGGGGTCCAATTCCATCCCGAATCTGTTTTAACGGAACAAGGACCGAAAATTCTTCTCAATTTCATCTCTATGGTGAAGAGATGAGTGAACGGAGAGACATTCACCGATCTGCGCCCCATGGTCCGGAAACTAGTGTGTAGAATTAATCTATCTGAAGACGAAATCCGCAAATCAATGAATCTGATTCTTGGAGGCGACGCTTCGGAGTCGTCCATTGCCTCATTCTTGGTCGCGCTTCGGATGAAGGGCGAATCGCCTAAGGAAATTACGACGATACTTCAGGCTGTCAAGAGGAATGCTATTAAGATTACCCCAAACATCACCGGCGAATTGATTGATACATGCGGGACCGGAGGTGATAAGATAAAATCATTCAACATCAGTACCGCTGCTGCGCTCATAGCGTGCGCAGCAGGCTGTAAAATAGCAAAACACGGAAATAGATCTGTCTCGGGATTCTGTGGCAGTGCAGATTTTTTAGAATTTATTGGAATGGACTTGGATACTTCTCCTGATATCATATGTGAGGCCATCGAGAATATAGGTTTTGGTTTTCTTTATGCTGCAAAATTCCATCCGGCGATGCGCAATGTCGCGTCTGCAAGAGAATCCATAGGCATAAGAACTGCTTTTAATATTGTAGGACCATTAAGCAATCCTTGCACAAATCTTTCCGGTCAACTTATAGGAGTTTATGAGCCCGCATTACTCGAAACAGTTGCTGTTGCAATGCAAAATTCTGAGCTTAATGAACTGATGGTCGTGCATTCTTACGATGGTTTTGATGAGCTTTCCAACACCTGTGAAAACGATATTATCTGGGTAGTTGACAAAAAAATTAAACGATTTCGATTTCATCCAAAGGATGTAAATGTATTAGTTGCTAAGCCAGAACAACTGTTGATACACTCTCGACAAGAATCAATAAGAGATACACTTCGGGTTATATATGGCCTCGCTAGCCCCGAAAAAGAAGACATAGCCGCGCTGAACGCTGCGGCCGCGCTAGTGATCGGGAAAATTGCGAAGGATCTAAAAGAAGGCGTCGAGATCTCACGAGCAGCGGTAAAGGCTGGTACCCCCCAAAAAAAACTATCAGAATTAATACATTTATGTGGTAACAAGGATAAATTAATTGAAGCTGAACAAGAGTTCCTTATGATATAGTTTATTTCTCTATAACATAACTGGGCTGCTTTAAGTATCGGTTTTCTGTCGTGCTCGATCAAAATTCCTGCTATTGTGATAGCCATTCCCGAGTACGTTTATTTCAGTCGGTGCCTAGTGAAGGGATGAAAAGATATAACTAGTGTGATAGATATAATAATAATCAGTATAGGTATTCACAGTTGTTGGATAACAAAAATAAAAATTGGAGTAGACGAACATTTCATCCTACTCCTTCTACTGCAAACAAATAGTTCATACTAAGCGCCTTTGTTACTTCCTCTTGCTGGTCGATTTTGCTTTTACTTTTGCGGTTCTTGTCGTTGGTTTCTTGCTAGCTGCTTTGGCCTTAGCAATTTTTTTGCCACCACCGCCTATCTTGAACATCTTTGTACCACATACGGTGCATATTCCGGAGATAGCGCCTTGACCGTTTTTCATAGTTACCTGCTTTTCATCTTTCATATCTCGTTTTGCTTTACATTTCACACAATAAGCTTGTGTTGTCAACTTGACATAAATCCTCGTGCTTGAATATAAGAATAGCTGTATTTTGGTTTCTTACTGGGACAAAATCTAACTGTATAGTGCCCATTATGAGAAATATGCATTCCGATTATTGACGAAGAGGTGTCAGCCGAGATTCAGCCCCAATTCTACCTGGTTTCCAAGCTTTGTAAGAAAGATATGTCCGGGGAACTGGACCCAAGAATAGGACCGTCACATTGCTTTTCCAGTATATTTTTATGTCATGGCTTCCCTCCCATATGTAGCAAGGTAAGCGACCCGGTTTGAGCTCTGTAGATCAAAATCCAATTCACGATCTAGAATCACTGAACTGGGATGACTTACTGTCTTTGAAACGTAGTCAGCTTAACAAGATAAAGGACTTGACTGACAAAATTATCGATATCGAAAAAAATCGATTTCGGCTGATCAATGAGAATATTCAGCATGAGAAAAATAAAGTCGTTAACATGACAACAAGATTAGCCCAGATTCGGACAGAAATGAATTCTAGCAACTCTCAATTACTTACGATTAGTGAAAAAATTTCAAAGTCCAAAAATTTTGTTAGTATAATGGGAACTCGGCTTCCCTCCGACAATGAAGGTGATCTGGTTAGGATTCTAGAGTCAAGCCAGAAATTAGTTGATGAAAAAAGGTACAAGAATGAACGACAAAAGAATGAAGCCTTATCCGTAATGAACGATGCTTCAATGAAGCTTGAAGCAATAAAAGCCATACGCACTGTGAACGAACAGTTAATTGATCTCAACGCACAAGCTGAAGAGATTAAAAAAATACTAAAAATTCTTGAGAACGAAGACACTACGCTACAGACCAAAATTGCTGATACTCACAATAAAATAGACAAACTATTTGTGTCTAAAAGACAGCTAGCTGCGGAACACCAAAGCTGCCTTAAGGATTATGACGAATTCCTTTCGACCTTAGATAGTGTAAATTCGCGTCTAGATGCTATGGCACTTTGGAGGAAAAGGCAGCGTCAGGAATATGGTTATCGACCTGGAGACGATGCCCTGTTCAAAGTTAAGGAATCCGCAAAGAAGAAGTTCGAGGCTGGTGCCAAATTAAGCTTCGAAGAGCTAAAGTTGCTGTACGATGAAGACAAGTCGAGTGAAGCATGAGTGTCCTATCGAATCGCCAAATGGCAATGCTAGAGTAGGATGTCTATGTATGATCCTGAATGTCAAGACATAAATCAGGTTCAAAGCCGAAACACACGATATACTGCTCACTACTGCTTTGTCTACTTGCTTTGGGCTTATTAATATAAACTCGTTGAAATTGATTTTTCAATTCCTCCTTCAATCCATTAAGTAACTCTCCTTCGAAAACTTTGAAGACGGAGGTGCCGCGTCTTTTCAGTATCTTAATAGCCGCAGCCAAGGCACTCCTTGTCAGGGAGATTTGTCGACCATGATCCAAGTCCCATATACCGCTTACGTTTGGTGACAGATCTGATAAAACTATATCTGCCCTACCCCCGACTAATTTGAGAACCGTATCTATTATTTTACCATCATCGATGCTACCCCGTAAAATCGTGACGCCTTCCAATGGCTGTACTTGCTTGGTATCTACCCCGACTACCAAGCTGTCAACACCAACTTGTTGTTTTGCTACTTGAAGCCACCCGCCCGGTGCGGAGCCCAGATCCACTACAGCATGTCGTGGCCTAAAAATACCATAAGAGCGGTTTAGCTGAAGGAGTTTGTATGCAGATCTACTACGATAGCCCGCATTTTTCGCGAGCTTTCGATAATAATCTCTTGTTGCATCTGTCAACTTCATCCTTTATGCCATCTCCGTAGCAAAAAAGGATGCCGAGGTATACAACATAATTCAACTGAGCCGAACATAACACAATTTCACAACATGTGTCCACACTAGCAATCGACCTCGTATCCTATACAGCCGCTATTGTACAAGCCCTATATGCGTATCTATCTAGTTAGCATTAACAGGGTCTGACATAATGCATAATTATAACGGTCTGCCATACTCTAAGACTTGATTACATTTATAGGCATTCTGTTCCATCCGAGGGAAGTGTTCCGCCCTTCTCCTTGAGGGCCTTCAACATATTTTCCATCAAAATGGTGGCACTAATTAATTTATAAAACCTTTTTCTTGCTTGGTCTGTCACCATGCTCCATAAAATCTGCAATAGTAATGATTTAAGAGATAATTCTATGGTCAACTTCTCAATTAATAATAGCGAAATACTAGTTGGAAGAAGAAGAGGAAGATTATTTGCGTGCAAAAACTCGTGTCCTCATAGGGGTGCGTCTCTTTCCAAGGGTGACTTTAATGGAGACAACATTGTTTGTTACATGCACGGATACGAATTCAATCTCTTCACCGGAAATTTGGAACATATGAGTCATGGAAGAAAGACGAGAGATGGATGAAACAAAACGGAGAATGGAGAAAATCAGGTAAGTTGGCTCTATATCCAGCATTAGAAAAAGATGGAAGTATCTATATAGAATTACAAAATTAACTAAGAAATTTCAAAATGATCAGATAGATAAAATTAAGTGCTGCGATTTCGTCATTTCTTGTTAATTTTTAATAGCTTTGTTCGATTGGTGTTTTGCCATCTATGATTTGGACTCGGTGACTAATAGCTCAGCCTCATTTACGTTGCTTCTGATTGGGTCATCATGATGTTCTGGGACAATTTCTTGCACAGGGTGTTTTTGATGCTGTTCTTCTTGTTGGGTTGCAGAATCAAAAGAAACTAAAATCCAATTTTCAATTAGGTTACAACTATTAGGACTATAGTGAGCGTCAACTGAACACATATGTTCGACGGGACATGTCAGGCAGGGAGCCTCTTCGATAGTTTGGGTGCCGACGGGTAATTTGACGGCAAAGAGTTTATAAGTCCATCGTCCGTTCTCTAATATTTTCTCACGCTTTATAAGAGACCTTTTTTCAAGACGGATGGCCACCCGTGAACCATCACGACTAGTCAGATCAAGTTCCTTCCATAATTGTGATTGAAGGATACCAGCTTTTCCGTTGTTGATTATAATTCTAAAACTTTTTCCTGTCAAGCCTTCTACGTCAGCATCATTTAATTTCACTTAGATAACCCCGAGATATACTTATAGGCGCTGTACTGCTAAATAATCGTTTTGCAGGGCAAATCTAATCACCGAGCGGAGTTGGCTGGAAAATGATACGGAGATTATGCTCGGGGAATGAAACTGACTCCAAATCTATTTATCAGCGAGAACAGCAATAAATCTTGATGGGCAAATTCCTGGGAAGGAAGCCTAAGCCAAGGTCTAGCCCTGCTTCTGAAACCACAAATCATGTGAATTACGATGACAATTCGGAGTTCCAAAAGCGTGACCTGTATCAGAAAGGCGTAAACCAAATGGCGAGCGAAAAGTTAGAAGATGCTATTCGCAGTTTTGAGCTGGCTTTAAGAATTGACCCTAAATATGTAGACTCGTGGATTAAGAAAGGATACGCGCATTTTCATCTTGCTCAATATCCCGTTGCCATTTCCTCGTACGACAAAGCGTTAGACGTAGATGTCAATAACGGCGAAGCGTGGAATTTGAAAGGGTTAGCATATTATAGAATGAATAATTACGAGAAAGCAGTCGAAGCGTGCGAAAAAGCAATTGATATTAATCCCAACGACGGAATGTCATGGTATAACAAAGCCTGCTATCTGACGGTTGTCGGAAAGGTGGACGAAGGCATGGAAGCTCTCAAGCGTTCAATAGAGATAGATATCTCATACGCAAAGCGAGCCGTCCGCGATAGAGACTTTGATAACGCGAAAGCAGAGGAAGGCTTTAGACGTATCATTGAAGTTGTTGTCCTAGAGTCGATAAGACAAGGCTACAACCATGTAGGTAAAATCGTCTGGGTTACAGGCATGGACAAATCGGAGGTCGAAGACGCTTTTATGCGGTTATCAATGAAAGGATTGACTGTAAGAAAAGAAAGGAAAGAAATCCATGGTTTTTTCACAAGTAAAGAGGAGTATTACGAATTAGTCAAAGAGATCGCTGATAAAGTAGGAGTTGCTAAACGCGTTGGTTTTTTTGGTCACAGCAAGGAGGTATCTGCACCTGTAAAACAGTTAAGGGATATTATCGAGGTCCTTGGAAAAGCGAAAGAATCAATAGAAAAAGGTGATGTTAATGCAACGATCGAATGTTTTGACCAGCTTATTAATCCTACAAAGCACGGAACCGCGATGATAGAGCAGTTCTTTGATGAACACAGAGATTTGAGACTCTTTCAAATTAGGTTAAAGGACAAGGGACACGAGTATCTAAACTCGCACAAACCAGACATGACCAAGCTTATAACAGATATTGAGGCTAAGATGCGAACTGGGCCTGTCTCGAGATCAGCAAAGGATTAGATCCAACAAGAACAGAGTCCAGGCCATGACACGCTTGACATTACCTCCCAACGTTCCAAATTACTGATTAGACAGTTTTTGATCAAAAAACCTATTGGACCAGCTTATCTTTTTTCATTTCAGGTTTCGTAACCTGTCTGAGGTGAAAAAGTACCTGCTCACAACCGATGATACTTTGCTACCATTTGACGTTAACTGAAGCTGGCTTGCAAATATTCAAATATGATATGCGGTCTACTGCACCCTTAATAGACTAGATCGGAGATCGTGACACTAAAATGTTTAAGAAATAAAAATACATTGTTGCCAATCATTAGTAACGGTTAAATAATTTCTTTATCCTCATGATATTGTGAAACAGGTACAACTATTGCGGCTGCTCGTTAGAGAGAGAGCTATCGTCAGACTTTTAAAGACTATAGGCTATTCGGAATATCCGACTCGAGAATTACTCCAGAGACTAGGAGCATATGGTTATGGTCATAAACTTTTATTGAAGGCGCAACGTAATGGATTGGTCCAAAGAAAACTCGTCAAGAATAAGGTATATAACAAACTCACAGGAGATGGCAAGAAGCTTATCAAATTAGCGAAAGAAATTGGAGTTTAGTCTTAAAGGAACTTTCTTAGGCTTCTGTTCTAGAACAGTATTCGATTGATTACTGGTCGTTAAATCCGGAAGCCAATTCGTAAATTTTCTCGCTCCAAGAGTGTGATTTTACTATGCCACTTGCTACCAGAATCCCCTCTGCACCAAGTCGAGCTGCGCTGCTGACATCGATTTTTTCCACAATTCCGGCGCCGCAAATTAGCTTTGTAGAACTAGAATACCGGGCTTTTGCTTCTACTGAACGCGTAATGAGTGAGGGATTATGTTTCGAAACAGCTTTTCCTGACCCAATTAATTCAGGAGGTTCGATCGCAATAAAGTCAGGGCGAAACTTTGCAATACTTGCTACCTCGTCAGGAGTTTTGGCACAAACTACCGAAGTCATCTGCAGAGTGCGGAGACGTTCGATTAGCTTACGGATGGTTTGTCTCCCTAGTCTATGTTCGCTATGATTCAGGAGCGAGCCACTAGCTCCAAAAGACTTGGCCATTTCAGGAATGAAGAAGCCTGTAGCGGCACCTTCGGGCGCATCGTCGAGATGTTGGCACAGAATTGGGATTGGGACGATCTGACTTACTGCAGCGATTGATGCTTGCGGTGGAGCCAAAATAATCTCTACTTTAGTATCGTTGGCAACTTTCTGTGCTACTTTCGACAACTCAATAGTGTTTTGGCCATAGGTTTCTGGGTAATTTTTAAAATTGATAATAATAAGAGGAAGCCTCAACTGCCCCCACTATTCCTGTACTTTGCTGTTGTGTTTGTTCTGGTTTGATTCTCCTTCTAGAGGCTTGAATTTCTTGTTGAGTTTTGACATTCTTGCTTCATATCCCTTATTGTACTCCAGTTCTTCTGGCACGAGCGTCGCAGGGTGAATGAATCCTTGGTTACGCATGATTATTGCTCTTTCAGCTGCCATCATTCGTTGCAGATCCCAGTCTGTGGTGCCAAACCCGTCAAGAGGACCGCTCATTTTCCCGTTATGCATGCTGAATACTATGCATGAAACAATTGGCAAGGAATAATTTAAACTAGCTGCCGAATTCAATTTGACTGGCATGAGCGGCATATGATGGCTACCCCTTGTGTTTCCTGCGACAAAGTGAGGATTGTTAAATGCACTGCCTGCCTCCTCGGTTGCTGGAAAATCCTTTTGTGTCCGCACGATAGCTATTGGATCATCCTTCCCCACATATGTACCTGCAATGTTGTGTAACCTATCAGTCGATGCCGATACAATAGGTTCTCCATCAGATGAAAGAACTGAGTGTATCACATATCTTCCAGGATACATAAGCGCTGCTTCGAGTTCTGGCTTGTCTTCCCACATCTTTAGGTCTGCTATCTTACCACCAATCACATCCATTATCCTGAAAGTTACTCCAGCGGCCAGCTTTTCATTAATAAGGAGACCGGTATTGCTTCTTGAATCGACAAATATACGCCACATCGGAAAGTTAAATGCACCAGGTTCCGTCTTGTCTGCGGCAAAGATACAGAAAACCTCACTTGGCCGCTCCTCCATCTCGATCTCAGCTACCCCTGGACCCATTCCTCTCACATTACCTGAAAACGAATCCTTCAGGAGGTCCTGGCCGGCACCGTACAACCCTTGTTCTTTAGCAACTATAGTCCCTTCTGTAAATGCATCCCAAGCAAGTTTATGGACTCTATCGTTATCGACGCTGAGAGTATGACTCATGATAATATGAATATCGTCCCCTGTATAACCTACATAATAATCGATTAACAGATCTTTTGCCTTTCTTCCTACAAAGCTTCTAACTGTCCCAACCAGTTCTTCACTTGGGCGAGTATGACCACCGATTCCTCCGATGTCTGCTTTAATTGCTGATAGGGTAATTCGCATATCGAAGCTCTCCTGCCTCAAGTTTAAAACCTTTCTGATAATATGACAAATGATCTCTTAGGCTAGCGGCTCGAACCTGATACCAAATGAGTTGATAATTTAAATTTAATATGGGCTCACACAGCATTTGCGTAAAGGCAGACCGACCTATCCCTCTCCCCAAATCTACGAAGAAAATGTACACACCTAATTGTACTCTACATAATACTTGTAACGTCGCTCAACTTCTTTGTTTTCCCCTTGAAGCACCTTTTCAATCTCCTTTCGAAGGATCCCCCTAGCGTAATCTCTAAATTGATCGATTTCTGGGCCTTGCGGAAAGGTCGACAATGTATATTCGAAATGTTCCATGAATTCTACAACTTTGGTCCGGAATTCTTCCCTCGTGGGCATCTTGGTTTTCGATAGCTTAAAGCAAGTGGTAGCACATGCAGTAGAATATATTTTGGCGAGATCTTCGATCAGACGATCTATCTCAAAATAGTCGTGCATAGGATAGGGATAGACCCAAAGTTTAAAACTATTCCCCGTTTTTTGATCGAATATGATTTTTACTATACGAATCTTGAAATGAATAAAGGTTTTTGTAAATAACCTGATAACAGGCACATAAGCATACCGCAAAGATGAGACAGGCTGAGCTGTTATCCAGACTCGGCAATGATGCGCATTCAGATACTCGCTTTGGCTTATCAAACGAATAGAAAGGTACAAATCAAGGTTTTGTCCATGGGTAGCCGAGGAAAATATTGCCGATTACGGATGCTACCAAGAAACAAATAGCGCAACAGCGCAGACTGTTCTTCAAAGTCTGCTTTAAATGCGGTGTAAAGAATCCCATCTCTTCCACAAGGTGCAGAAAATGTCATGGAAGCCACATGAGGCTCAAAAACCGGACTTTGGGAGTCAAGAAATAATTCTTTTCACTAATAATAATTTGGGTTGTGTATAAGGATATCCGGAGAAAATGGAATAATCAAATGTATGCACTAGAGTGGTGCATCAAACTTGATCATCAAATAGATTTGTATTTGAGCAGCAGGTATTAATTCTCCTGCGAATTTGGCCACATCATCTTGCGCATAACTTTTCCTACCTTTTCTACTTCGTGATTTTCAAGATCTTTCATGTATCGAGCGAACGAGTTTTTTCCCTCTTTCTTGTAAACACTAACCCACTCTTCTGCGAACTGGCCTGATTGAATTTCTTTTAAAATCTCCTTCATTCTATTTCTTGATTCCTCATTAACCACCCTTGGCCCTCTGGTCAATCCACCATATCTGGCGGTTTCACTTACACGTTTATACATGCCAGTAATCCCATATTTTTGAATAAGATCTACTATTAATTTTAGTTCATGAAGACATTCGAAGTACGCAACTTCGGGTTGGTATCCTGCATCTACTAGCGTTTCAAAAGCATCCTTCACCAGAGAGTGTGCGCCCCCACAAAGATCTACCTGCTCACCAAACCAGTCCGTTTCGACCTCCTCTTTAAAGGAAGTTTGAATTACTCCTGGTCTCGTGCTACCGATACCTTTCGCCATTGCCAACACCCTATCCCAAGCTTTTTCTGTATGATCCTGATGCACGGCGACCAAAGATGGGGTACCAAAACCTTGTTGGTATAATTCTCGCACCAGTTGTCCTGGACCTTTAGGCGCTACCATGATCACATCCGCAGTTTTCGGGGGGACTATCCATTTCCAGTGAATTGCCGCTCCGTGAGAAAAGCTAAGTGCATTTCCTTCTGTCATATATGGGGCAATATATTTGGAGTAGGTATCTACCTGTTCCATGTCGGGAATCAAAATATGGATGATATCGGCGCCAGCTACGGCTTCTGATATGCCCATTACTTTGTGACCCTCCTGCTCTGCTAATTTCCAGGTCTTGCCATCTTTTCTCAGACCAATAATTACGTCGATTCCTGAATCTTTCATATTGCTCGCTTGGGCACGACCTTGAATACCGTAGCCGATCACTGCGACGGATTGGTTTTTAATTGGATCGATTTTAACCTGTGCATCCAGCCATCTTTTGGCAGACATAGCGATCGAGTGTGAAACTGTTCTATATATGCGCTATCCCGGTTTCGTCCCTCTAGTTCCAAAAAATCAGTGATTATATGTGTTATACATTGGACCACTTCAGCATTTTATGACACCGCTGAAGATACAAGTCTTTTAACGCATACTTTTGTTTTATATATGGATAGATAAACTCCGACCTTACCGATTTGCTCATTGCAGATCGAGGCTTGCGAAAGCAACGTTTCTTCTGCCAAAACAAAATTTCTACTTTTTGAAACCTTCAAGGTAATACTACGACTCACAAATGTTTTAGGGCTGATCGCCAAAATTAGCTTCCTCTCAGTTGCTGAAGAAAGAGTTATCAATCTTGGTTTTCGCTGTTGCTCACCCCTTTTCCGCAAATGATGGGTTAGAAGCTCGGTGTCACAGCATTTCAGCTGGTCTTATTTTCGCCTGCAGTTATGAATAGTCCATTCGTCTTCATATTAATTGCTTGGGAGCAACGAGCGCCAAAATGCTGTGATCATCCACAGAATCACTATCGTAAGCAAGTCACACTTAACCTCCTTAGTACATTGAAAGAGATAGTAGCTTCGTAAATTCGGTAGTT
The DNA here is from genome assembly GCA_003176995.1 of Candidatus Nitrosopolaris wilkensis. Lineage (GTDB taxonomy): Archaea > Thermoproteota > Nitrososphaeria > Nitrososphaerales > Nitrososphaeraceae > Nitrosopolaris > Nitrosopolaris wilkesensis. Next base: position 76,384 of record QHBN01000042.1, on the reverse strand, counting down.
GTAAGTTTGCCGCCGATATCTTTGGTTTTTAGGTTTTTTCTTAGCAGCACAACCATGGCGGATTCTATACGCAGTCCCTCTTTAAATGCGCCCCTATCATGATATTTGTCTGATAGCCACTCCAGCATCATCTTTATTGATAATAAAATGGAAGATGGATTTGCTATATTTTTTCCTGCAATATCGAATGCGGCTCCATGAACCGGCTCGAACAAGGCAAAAGACTCCCCAATATTAGCAGCTGGGCCCAATCCAAGCCCTCCTACTACCTGCGCGGCCTCGTCTGACAATATGTCACCGTAAAGGTTCGTTGTCAAAATAACATCAAATTCTTCTGGATTCCGGATCAGATTCATAGCGCATGTGTCTACATATGATTCGCTATAGATAATTTCGGGATAGTTTTGAGCGATTGACTTACAGGTTCTTGCAAATAATCCGTCACCCTTGCGCAAGACGTTGGCCTTATGTGCTGTTACAAGTCTCTTCTTTTTATTCCGAAACATCGCTGTTTTAAAGCCGTACTCAGCAATACGTCTAGACGCCCTTTCGGACGTTACCCTCAGTCCTACCACTGTATTCTCATCAGCGTCAAATTCCCATCCTAAGTAAACGTCCTCAGTATTTTCTCTTACTATTACGAGATCTACATTGGCTGAAAGATTTGGAATATTAGGATAGGACTTTGCCGGTCTAACATTTGCGTACAAATCGTACTGCCGTCGTAAAACGAGGATCACGTCTGCAGCGCTCTCTCCCACAGGTCCTTTTAAACATACTTGTGACTTTTGTATTACATCAGAGCTGAATTGCGGAAGGGCTTTACCGTATTCGGATAGAGCCCTGTCACCTGCGTCTACATTTCTTATATTAAATTTAATGTTACTATTATCGTTTATCGTTTCAAGTATCGTTTTCGCAGAGGAAGTGAGCTCTGGGCCTACTCCGTCACCTGCTATTAGCGCAACACTATACCTTCCCAATCTACAACCAAATTATATAACTAGGTATAAACTTTAATACTTTGTATAGAGCACTTTTTGCAGCATAACTTTGTTAATCGCATCCATCATAGCCTGAACTGAAGCAACCACGACATCCTCGCCAGCTTTTCTTGCAGAAACAACGTTGCCGTTTTTGTCCTCCACCTTCACGGACACCTCAGCTAATGCATCCGAGCCCCCAGTGATAGAATCTAGCCGGTATTCCCGGATTTTTATATTAGCCATTTCTCCTGCAATCTTTTGTATCGCTTTCAGAGCAGCATCGACAGGCCCAACCCCAATTTCCGAGGCAATGAAATCCTTGCCGTCCGTATTTAATCTAACTACAGCGGTCGGTATTATATTCATCCCTGTAACAATATGAAAATCATAGAGTTTGAATTTCTCTTCGAATTTATTATTACGCATGACCTCGCCCGCAATAGACAGGAGCTCTGCGGTGGTGATAGATTTCCCCTTGTCAGCAAGGTTCTTTTGCTTTTCCACAATCTCATAAAGCTCCTTCTCTGTCGGCCCGATGCCAAAACCTTCCAGCATTGCCTTTATTCCGTGAGCACCAGCGTGTTTACCTGCTTGCATCCATCTTTTTCTACCCACAAGATCAGGACTAATTGGTTCGTAGGTAAGCGGATTATTTATAATACCGTGGGTATGAATACCAGATTCGTGACCAAAGGCGTTTTCACCGATTATTGCTTTGTTTGGTTGTACAATTATTCCCATCGTATTTGATACGAATCTAGAAGTCTCATATAGCAACTCAGTTTTGACATTATGTTTCCTACCGTAGAGGCATTGTAGTGCCATAACAAATTCCTCAAGCGATGCATTACCTGCTCGCTCCCCTAAGCCGTTTATCGTCACATGGGCGCAATCTGCACCCGCGTTTATTCCCGATAATGAGTTAGCTACCGCCAGACCAAAATCATCGTGACAGTGCATGCTAATCGGAAGCCTAGTGTATGCCTTTACATCTTTGACAAGCTGTTCGATATATTGGGGAGTAGCGTAGCCTACTGTATCCGGAATGTCTAATCTATCAACACCAACATTAGCCACGGCCATGAAAACTTGATTTAAGAATGCTCGATCGGATCGTGTTGCGTCCTCGGCAGAAAACTCTACCTCAACGCCATGTTTTTTGGCGTATTCTACCGCCCATACAGCCTTTTCCAGCACCTGTTGTCGATCCATTTTTAACTTAAACTGCATATGAATATCTGATGTTGCAATAAAAGTGTGGACGTAGGTTAAATCGCAATTTATAGCAGCATCTAAATCTGATTTTATAGCGCGGGCCAGGCCACAAATTTCTGCTTTTAATCCTTGTTTGGTTATACTTTTGATTGCAATTGTTTCTCCGTGGGACACGACAGGAAAGCCGACCTCAATAGCATCAATTCCAAGTTCATCAAGTTTAATCGCAATCTGTACTTTCTGCTCTGGGGTTATTGAAACTCCAGGTGTTTGTTCACCGTCTCTTAACGTCGTATCAAATATCCTTACTTTACTGTCAGCGCCTAACATCTAAAGTTCTGCACCCCTCGGGAGAGCAGAAACACCAGTTCTGGCCAGCTGTGTGATTCCAAAGTGATCGACAAGATTCTTAAAGGCCTCGATTTTGTCAGGCGTTCCGGTAAGCTCCACGGTAATTGTCTCCTTTCCGATATCGAGTATGTTTGCTCTAAAAATAGATGCAAAATTGGTTATTTCCATTCTCGTAGTGGGGTCTCCTGCATTCATTTTTATCAATGCAAGCTCACGATAAACTGTTTTATCTGTATCAAGTACCTTGACTTCTACCACATCAATTAACTTCCTAAGCTGCTTCGCGAGTTGATCAAGCGTTCTTTCGTCACTATTAAGCGTAATTGTCATCCTCGAGAGATCGGCTTGTTCGGTGGAACCTACAGTTATACTTTCAATGTTAAAATTCCTGGCCCGAAAGAGATTTGTCACCCTAAAAAGAACGCCGGGTTTATTTTCCAGCAGAGCGGACAATATATGCCAGCCGCCGATTTTTTCATTTAAGGTAGTGGTTGGAGTTGGTGCTGCCGGGGTGCCGGGTAAAGTTGTTGTTACCACAACTATTTCACTATCCTGTAACCATGTCTTTAAGACCTGTACCTGGTATTACGAAAGGATAAACATCTTCTTCAGGGTCGATGATAATATCAATGACGGTAGCAACTTCCATCTTGAGAGCTGATCTAATTGCTTTTTCCAACTCTGACAAAGACTGAGCTTTAATACCCTGTGCGCCATACGCTTGTGCTATTTTTACATAATCTGGGCAGTTACGCTGGTGGACCCCCATATAGCGTCTGTTATAAAACGTTCTCTGCCATTGAGCCACCATCCCAAGCATATAATTATTCATTAAAAAGACAATTACAGGTAAGTTATCCAGCACCGACACGGCAAGAGAGTTCTCTGTCATGTTAAATGACCCATCGCCAGCTATATCGACCACAGGTACTCCTGGCCTAGCAGCCTTTGCACCTATCGAAGCAGGAAAACCGAAGCCCATAGTCCCAAGTCCGGTTGAGCTAAAAAAAGTGCCAGGAGCTATAACGTCAAAGTGTAACGATGCCCACATCTGACATTGGCCCACTTCAGTGGTCGCAATCGAATTAGCCGGCAATATTTCCCTCAGTTTTTTTAACGCTTTCCTGGCTGTCAGATCTCTTGGATAATCCTTTAGTGTCTCTGCATAATGATCGATAAGTTCTTTTCTTCTCCTCAACCACGGGTTATCTTGATCTTTTTTTATTATAACCTTTGAGAGCATTTTGACAAGGGTTCTCAAAGACGACTTTACATCTCCGATAACTGCTACATCTACTGATTTGTTCTTGCCAATTTCCGCAGGATCGACATCCATATGTATGATGCTCATACCCCTTCCAAATTCATCGTACCTTCCAACCGATCTGTCTGAAAATCTTGCGCCCACTGCCAATATACAATCTGCCTCCAAAATCATTTTGTTGGCCTCTGCGTGTCCGTGCATCCCAATTGGACCCATTGCAAGAGGATGATTTTCAGGAAACGATCCCTTACCCTTAAATGTAGTCACCACTGGAGCCATCAGTATTTCTGCAACTGCTTGCAATTCAGAAAAAGCCCCCGAGAGAATGACACCCCCTCCGCCCATTATTATGGGTCTCTCAGCATTAAGCAAAATTTCCACTGACTTGCCTAATTGAGAAAGGTCTGCATCTACCACCGGACTATAGCCTCTTACTTTTATAAGTTCTGGGAAGTTCATATCAGCGCTTGACTGCTGTACGTCCTTCGGGATATCTATCAGTACGGGTCCTGGCCTTCCACTTTCAGCAATATAAAACGCTTTTTTAACCGTCTCTGGGATTTCATGTGCAAACCTGGGTTGGAAGGCATATTTTGTGCAGGGATTAGCAACACCAATAATATCTGTCTCTTGGAAGGAATCCTTGCCAATCATTGCCAGCGGCACTTGTCCTGTTACAGCTATCATTGGAGAAGAGTCAGCATGTGCAGTAGCAATACCTGTAATAAGATTTGTAGCGCCGGGACCTGAAGTTGCAAAACATACCCCTGCCTTTCGCTTTATTCTCGCATAGCCATCCGCCATATGAGATGCTGATTGTTCGTGTCTGACAAGTATATGTCTGAAGTTGGCATCAACGAGAGCGTCGTAAATAGGCAGGTTCGCCCCACCTGGCAGTCCAAACACTATGTCCACCCCCTCCTTTTCGAGAGCATGGATCAAAGCTTTTGCGCCGATCATTTCTACCATTTACACAGTTCACCTATTTCTTTTTCAAACATCGCCCTGCTAAAACAATGTGCAGAGCTGTATCTATAGCAGCATGACAACCGCTGCGCTTGGAACATTTACTTGTAGTTGCGAAGAATCTACAATATATTCTTCACCGTTAGCATCAGGCATTTTCGACAGACTGCTTGCTGCAACACAATTTATAAAGATTGTGTCCAGAACGGCAAGCAAATTTAGTACACTCCGCATTTTTTGGTCCCTATACTCTTCTCAATAAGTTGGCCATTCCCATTACTTGTAGTTGTCACCTGCGTCTGGATGACGCTCATAATATCTGAATCGCCGAAAACACACCACACCAAAGGTACTGATAGAGGAGATTGTAGAGAAGAGACCGGCAAAAAAGCGAGGGCGCTTTGCTATGCGGTCTTGATTACCTTCTGCTGTTCAAGTTCTTTTTCTTTTATGAATATATCATTAGCTACTTTTACGTTTGAATTCTCGTGTATAATCGCCCTGACCGCTTTAATCATAGCCACAGGATAGTTCGATTGCCAAATATTTCTGCCCATATCCACTCCTATTGCACCGTTGTCTACTGCATCATACGCTAGCTGTAAGGCGTCGAGTTCGTTGGGCAGTCTCTTGCCTCCTGCAATAATGACAGGTACGGGGCAACCCTCGACGACCTTTTGAAAGTTTTCGCAATAGTATGTCTTTATTAGATGTGCTCCCAATTCGGCAGCGATTCTGCACGCAAGTGCTAGATATCTGTGATCTCTGGCAATTTCTTTACCAACGGCAGTAACAGCAAGAATAGGGATTCCGAATCTTTCACCTTCATCAACAAGTTTTGCTAAATTGGTCAATGTTTGATGCTCATACTTGCTGCCAACAAAGATAGAAAGAGCGAGGCAAGAGGCATTAAGTTTCATGGCATCTTCAACCGATGTAGTAATACTTTCCTTTGAAAGATCTTCCCCAACGATACTACTTCCTCCTGAAACCCGCAATACAATAGGAACATCAGTACTTGGATTTACTGAGGTTCGGAGAACGCCCCTAGTGAGCATCAACGAGTCTGCATAGGGTAAAAGTGGCTTTATCGTTCTACTAGGATTCTCTAGTCTCTCTGTCGGACCCAAGAAGTACCCATGATCGACTGCAAGCATAAGAGTGCGTCCATCTTGCGGACGAATGATTTTTGACATTCTGTTTTTCATTCCCCAATCCATATTACTTATTGCTGCACTAAATCCCCCGTCGTAATTATTTATAGTTTCCACAGATCTACTTCGCTGTAATAATTACTTTGATCGCATCTTCTGCTCTATGAGCGCACTCTATTCCCTCGCCTGCGTTTGCAATATCAAAACGATGAGTTATCAGCGAACCTATCTCAATCCTCTTTGAAGAAATAAGTCGGATTGCTTGGTTTATTTCGATTTCTGATGATGCGTAACTTGGAATAATCGATAGTTCACTCGAATATACCTTACTTATATTGCATAAAACCCTAGTCCCTTCGGTTGGAACCCCGAAGAGGAGGACGGTACCTCCCTTTCGTGTCAAATCAAATGATTGAAGAATCGCTCTTGAATTTCCTGTGGCCACGATTGTAGTATCAGCACCTCTACAATCCGTAATATCCTGCATTTTTTTAATGATATCCTTTTCCCTGGCAACATTATAGGTATCGATGCCAAAATGCCCTTTGGCAAAATCCAATCTGAACTGGTTGAGATCGAACGCCACAATTTTTCCTGCACCGGTCAACTTTGCGAGGATCGCATGCATTAGCCCGGCTGGTCCGGCCCCTAATATTGCCATATCGTCTCCTTTTTGGAGTCTACATTTGGCCAGACCTCTTATGCAACATGCTAACGGTTCTATAAGAGAAGCTTCATCAAACGTCACATTTTCTGGCAATTTCACAAGTCCACCTCTGATAACATTCGCTTCGGGTACTAAGATCTGTTCCGATAGCCCGCATGGTTCGATATTACTCTTTTGATACATATTACACATTGTGAAATCACCGTGCCAACAATAATGACATGCATGGCAGCTGACATGATGATGTACAAATACACGGTCCCCTATGCGGAAGCCTTTGACTAATTTTCCCACATTTATTATATCTCCAGTAGGTTCATGGCCCAATCTGCTAGACGACATTCCGTAATCACCGTAAACTTTCTCCAAATCAGAACCGCACAGCCCACAGGCTCTCATTTTTACTAGAACGTCTCGATCGCCAAGATTTGGAACTGAGATATCGTCAACGGCCACCTTGTTCTTGCCTCTTACGAAAACAGCTTTCATTAAGTCTTCCTATTTACTTATGAGTTATAAAAATGGGGTTATTCCTAGTTTGGCCGGTTTCCGTTATCCATGGGACGCTTGGATTATATGTATAAGGCTGGTTCAACTACTTAGTTATCAGACTCTGTGAGAGGCAGTTCGAGGTCAAGGTCCAGAAGCAGTCTAGGAACATATTATTCTAGCATTTTATTTAATTGCATTAGCAAAGCCTCATTCTCAACTGGTTTTCTAATAAAGCATTTGGCATCCTCCACTGAAGGAAAGACCGCCTTTCTAAGCTCTTCATAGTTTATTTCGCTGGCCGTTAGAAAACAAATCTTAACCTTTTCATCGATCTTTCTTATCTCCTTATACAGCTCTAAGCCGCTCATGCTCGGCAATTTAATATCAACAAGCAAAATGTCATGCAGATGAGGTTTAAAACTCGATAATGCCAACAGAGGGTCGGTGAATGAACTAACTACGAAGCCATTTTGCTCTAAAATTATTTTCAATGTAAAAATAATATCGGATTCATCTTCTACTATCAATATTCTTTTCAACGTTGTTCATTAACCCTCAAATGAGCTCTAGCATGCCTTGTGTAACAGACACTTCATGCCTACGGAACCAGTGCATCCTAATTCTGGACTCGGGATCCATCACAAACAATGGCAATCTTGATACTTTTAGGCGTAAATTCGTAAGCAATATTTTGGTTATTGCCAATCTCAGTAGTACCATACAATACCGCTGGAGGATCTATTAAGCCTAGTATTCCATTCTTGCCTTCAAAGGCGTTATCCATTGACGGTCGATGTTGAATTCCAATCATTCCCTTAAGTTTCATTGTTTATGGTCAATTAGTTGTTATGTCGAATACAATGTATCCATTGGTTATAAATTTTTAGTAACGCATTGCATGCTCCGAAAAAGTTCTCGCTACGAGATATGTACAATCTCTATTGGCTAGAAAACAAGACTCTGATTTCGCGGAAACAGTAGAGGCCAGATGAAATAATCATGCACCAGTTATTTTTAAGGCAAGGAAACGAATAACCAAAAATGGAGACACACGACGCAAAAACTTGGTATATCTTGATCTCAGAACTGATCATAACAACAGTCATAACACATTGAAAATAGTTTGATTCATAGGAAAAGGAGACAATATTTTCCGCTGGTCACGTATATTTGCCCGGCTTTCTACTAAAGATCCTTTTGCAGCCTTCAGAGCAGAAATGGTAGTCCTTACCCCGGTGTTTATAGGTTGTCGCAAGTTTTTCATCCATTTCTATTCCACAAACTGGATCGACAGGCATCCCAGTTATGGGAGTTTACTAGTGTATTTATTTATTCTTTAGACTATGCACATCCTTATCAGCGCTATCGGTCTCTTTCAGATATATTATTTATTATCATGACCTTTGAATATCCGCGAAGTGAGTTTTTCGTAATCTGGTAACAAACCATACGAAGATTCTGTACAACAGACGTGTCAAAATAATTTCACTGTACTTAGCCGTTAAAAACTATTATTACTGATTTGGTCAATCCATCTTGACGTAAAATTTGATATTCTATCAAATGATATATACGATATAATTTATCTTGTCTTATCCATCGATAGAGATTGTTTGTGGAAAATGCGGATCCGTCATCAACAAAATAATAAGTTTGAAATCAATAAAGGATGTTTTGCGACCTACTAATGGTCGATGTAGGATATGTGGGAATGCGCTTAATCCTTCCGAGTTCACAATCGACTTGGAAAAGCAGCACTAGATTAAACCTTCGAAACACGAATGCAATTTATTTGAACTTTTAGGGAATACCAATCCGGTAGGATTAGAGAGAACTATCATCAAGTCTGTCATCAACTATGCTCTAAACTTTTTGTTCAGAATATTCAGTCAAAATGTTTTGACCTACAGTAATTTAGTCTTCGTAGTGATCTGTTTAACGTGTTAGCTGGATCTATTGCTGATATAGTCAGACATGTACAAATATGGTGGCTTGTCGGTGCCTTCTGTGTTATTGGAGTCGTGATAGCTTGGGGAATAGCGAAGAACAGGTAAAGAAATCATCAACCATAGGCCTAGATTCACTACTCTTGACTCTAACTTTGTGCATGATTTAGATAAACAAACTTGCTGCCAAAACTATGCCCGTGACTCGAGAGTAAGCCACAGTTGCACCCATGACCGGTACTAATTGCTCAACATCTTGGTAGGATTTGCTGATCCGTTTAATTGCACTTACAGCAAATGGCGCTGATAGAAGGGACGCAAGAGAATATATTTTTAAGTAACCCAGAAATATTCCCGCTATGATTAGAACATAGGTACAGAGAATCATCCATGGGAAAATTTTTACAGCTCTCTGCTTTCCCAACAATATAACTAAAGTTCGTCTTCCTCGTGAACGGTCAGCTTGATAGTCGGGAAAGGAATTTACAAATAAGACCGATGCCGATAAGATGCCAATTATAATACCGACATAGACCACACCAACTCCGATCGACGACGTTTGGACATAGTAAGATCCGACTACAATAAGAGTGCCTTTGATTGCAACAAAAGCCTCCCCTAAGCCGAGGTTCACGATACTTGTTGAATAAAAATATATCGCTAATATAGCGAATCCAAGGAGCAAAGCAATCATAATGCCTCTTATTACCACAAAGTACATCCCTATTAGAGTCCCGAGTAGAAGAAAAATAAGGCCAACGGAATAAACGTTAGCCGGTTTTAAAAGTTTTTCTGGTAGTACTCCTGTTCCGCCACTAAACTTTGTCCTCCGTGTTGCTGTGTCTATACCTCGCTTGTAATCCCAATAGTCATTCAACAAGTCTATACTTGCATGAAGGCAAATAACTCCAGCAAATGTTAGAATCGCGTCTGATAAGTCAATCTGTTTATTTTTCCAGAAAGCAAGTGCTATACCATTGCCGACTGCGATCACAGATGCTGATAGAAATCTTAATCTTATAGCCCGCAGCCAACTTCTTATCATTTTGGGTAAGGATCGCAGACTATTATTTAAGGGCTCAAATTGTATTTTCGAGTGTACTGAACATATAGTCAAGCAAAAAATGGACTTGAAAAGAGTGTTTGGATTTGTATCTAAACTATAAATATATTAAAAGTTTAGTACGGCTAGAGACTGAATTGGGCAAGAGTTCGTGTATCTTCTGCGACATAGTTAAAAAGAGATTGCCTTTTGTTAATGTCTACGAAGATGACAATTTTTTGGTATTGATGGACAAGTATCCAATAAGTAGAGGACACACTCTGATTATTCCAAAAAACCACTACGACAATTTGCTCTTAATGCCAGAGAGGGAAGTCGGAAGATTATATTCACTCGTGCCCATTATAGCCAGGGCGATTGTACCAACTGTTAAGGCAGATGGCTTCAATGTGGGTCAAAATAATGGCAAAGCGGCAAATCAAATTGTCCCACATGTACATGTTCATATTATCCCGAGGTTCAATGATGACAGCCCTAATGGCCGATGGCCGATGAGACGTGTGGCTTCACACGAAGAACTCTTCAAGATTGCTGATGGGATCAAACGATTTCTGAATCCCACTTTAGTTAATAAAGATTTAATTTAACCAATATTATTCTGCTATCTGCGGGCATCTCTAGAAATACTATAGACTTGTTTTGATAATGAGATCATATGTGTCCGTCTGTGCACGCTTCTTCACAAGAAGTAAAAAAAGTTAGCCTCGATTACTTTTAAGGCTAAATCTACTGGTAAATTAGATGACTTCGATTCAGCTCGGTAAAAATTCCAAGTACGACTGCACAGAATTAGTTTACTCTATTGTCCGAAACAATAGCGGCAAAGTTACGGGCAAGCAGCTTGAGCGGGAAATTGGAAGTAGATATGAAGTCCGATACGCCATTACACGTCTGACGAAAGAAGGTAGAATTAAAAGAATCCGAGGTTTTGGTGTCGACAGAGTCGAATTTTTTTACCAAGTTGTGTCTGTTGTATCTGATACTCATCAACAGATATAATACCGAACACTTTGCCGTTGTCAATCGTATAATCTACATGATATTTTGGTAAAAACCGGCACTTACTTAATTGTATTAAAGACATAGATATTTTGAACATGATTATTGAATAAGATTAGGTAGGAACAAGCGGGCACGCCATCCGAATGAACAACAAGGAGAGTTGTTGTCGTGTTGTAGGATGTATCAAGAAAGAAGAGCGCCGTCTAAAGACAACCAAATGATGAAAATAACAATAAAGTAAAGATTAGAAAATCTCTTCGTCACCTCTAATACCGGCCAGCCTGGTTTTGACGCCGGATGCACACTCTAAACACACGCTAGTAGAGAAGGGAAAGCTCTTCATACAGTCTTTGCATGTAGGCTTGCCACAATTCGAACATGGCCTCGTAAGCTTTGCGGTGTTACACAGATAACAGAAATTCGTATACATAATGAACTATTCAACATTATGCCGTAAAAGGTTATCGCATAATTATGGCCTATTAATGAGCTAATCTCTCCGTCGACAGGAGATCCATTTTGGTAACGAAAACAACAAGCAGCGTAGATATAGATATACGACAACACTATTTCGAGGGTTCAGAAAAGACTTCGAGGTCCTGTTGTTGGCGTTTCATTCTTCGCTTGTATTCAAGAAGGTAATCTAATGCCTCTTTCTTAGAATCGAACTTTGCTTCGCCTCTGAACGACCCGTTTTGATCTATAAGACTAATGGCATTCCAGACGCCGTTCTTGCTTAGCTTCTTTACGATAAACATCTGTTATGATATATCCTATCATCACCGGGATTAAAATTAGATCGGTGTCACATGAGTAAAAAATAGAGCACAATGATGCTTAATTACGAATAATAATATCGGCTAGTCGCGCAAGTTTCACAGGTTTTATCAGAATTTGTATCATTTTGTCGTCGAAGAAAAAGTCCTTTTTCAATTCGTCCTTTACGCCATGAAACGCTGTTAGCATTAAGATTCTGCCAGATGGATAACTCATCAGAATTTCTTTTGCGGCCTCTAATCCATTCTTTTTTCCAGGCAGTTTATAATCGATTATGACAAAGTCAGGTCTATATTTTTCATAATCGTCCATAGCTTCATTAGCCGTAGTTGAGGTCACAATTACAGAATGACCTTTTGCACTCAGATAATCCTTGTAGATGTGGAGGATATCCTGTTCATCCTCCAATATCATTACCTTCCGAATCTGTCTTCCCTGTCTACCAGTTCTTGCCATATCGAGAGACTACGTATATTGGCAATAATTCTAAAAAAAATATCAAGATATCCGAGCTATAGTATTACTACTACTGGGCCTGAAGCGGAGAATTGCTCCTATTCGTCCAAGGCTAGCTATCTGAGCACCTTCTTCTGATTTTCCAGAGATTATCTCCAGCCGACTTGCGGTCATAGTCGCTAATTCTTCTAGATGATCTACAATATCTTTCTCGCTGCTTTCATAATCGACTGCCGAGCATGAAGGACATGGTTTTGATAAAAGCTCTTGTTTGGTAGATACCAAGTTACTTCTCTCAATATATTTTTCTTGTATAGTGCCACATCTTTTGCATTTTACCTCCAACTTTAGAAAAGTAATATCGTCAGTCACAATAACCAGATCGACAATTCCGTTCTGGAGAGATTTTATAACATCCAAAATACCGTAGATACCAAGACCTCTTCCGGAATGAACTTCGCCCATGAACCTCTTGACTATCTTTTTTTCCTCCATCAACCGATATTCTGTCATAACACCTTGATCATTAACCTTGTCTATGATTTCGCGAATGCCTTCGTCACCAGAATAAGAAGTGTCTAAAGTCGTAATAACGTTGTTCTGCAGTCTGTAATCCAGATATTCTTCTCTAAGAAAATTCTCCTTTGTTGGACCAGGTCCCCCTACTATAAGCCCTTTAACATTAAACTGATCAATGAACACTTTTTGAGCATGATCTCCTACTCTGTGATAGTATTCATTTAGCTCATTATCGCGAAGCCTTTCAAATCTTCTTGCAGACTGACCTCCTTGCCTGTGTTTGCCAGCGACGCCAGAAGTCATTGTGTCTACAACTACCCATCTATCACCGGTCAATATTCCAAGGCCAGCCTCTTGTGTATCAATAGCAATAATCCCTATTACTTTATCATCCTTCATCATATCCCTCAAGTGGTCAACCCAAAAATGATCGTCACAGCGATAAAGCTGAATCTGAACTGGCTTCGGTGGTAGAACAGGATAAAGTTCAATCTTTTCTGTGCCGAAACCCTTCCCGCTTGGAATAGCTCCGCAAAATATGACGAGCCCATTCTCTGGCGTCTCCTTGAAAAGTTTTAGGTGCTCTATTGTTCTGCTCAAAGCGTCCTGAACGTGGGTTCTCGTCAAATCGGATTTAATGTTTGAAGCAGTACCTGATTCATTACGCAATTGTGCAATGACATCGAAAATCGGTCTCCTAGGAGGGACATACACAGTTACAAGCTCGGTTCCGTGACCCGAAATGCTTCCAAGTTCATTCAACATTTTGGTTAACTTGTATCTCTTCACCGAATCCCACTTCGGTTGCGTACTGCTGCTGCCGGTATTCATCGTTGCTAATAGAGACTTTTCGTGCACACATAATATAAGGATATCAACAACATAGCAGGAAAAACAAAATGAAGTTGTCTCGATGATAATGCATGAGTCGTAATATTTTGTTAGTGCCTCGTTCTCGCAGATTCCTGACGTTAGCTTACTTTAAGCCAATGTTATTATTAAACATGAGAATGTAAGAAATCAAAAAATAATGGAGATGCTTCCGAGACTTGAAAATGTTAAACAGGCCAGAGTTAGACTCGGTTTGACTCAGCGCAAGCTGGCAGGACTAACTGGAATAAGCACATCCATGATCAACCAGATTGAGTCAGGTCGCTGCAAACCAAGCTATGAGACTGCCCGGAAAATCTTCGAGCTCTTAAGCTCTCTCGAAGGCCAATCTTCGATGAAAGCTGGCGATATTTGCAGTCGTAGGCTAATTTTAGTACAAAAAAACGACACCCTTCGGATAGCCATTGATAGAATGAGAAGTAACTCTATCAGTCAAATTCCTGTGTTCGACGGCTCCCGTGTTGTTGGTATTGTGAGTGAAGACGGCTTGGCAAAAAACATGGTGGAAAAAGCTGAAAAAGAGGGCGGACGCAATATGACGATCTCCATGATTATGGAACCACCGCCTCCTCTAGTTGATTTATCAACTCCTGCCAAGGCACTGGTTCCTTTGGTCAGATTTTCAAAGTGTGTTCTAGTTAGTGAAGAGGGTGCAGTAGTAGGGATTATCACGCTCACAGACACCTTGAAAATGGTAGAATAATAATAAGTGGATAATGGAGGTTTAAATGCGGTTTAGTCATAATAAAAGATATGGTAATCATGCCATATATGTTCACGCGATTCTGGGTTTCATCGAACCGAAGTTATCCGCGAAGTTGTTTGCTTACCATGTATTATCAAATTGAATATTCCTAAAGACTAAAGAGTCTCTACGCGTGTACGAGTATGATTGATATGTTTCGTAGCTCTATCGTAAACAATTCTGCTTTGAGCTAGGCTAGGCACGCCAAATACTGATTGAAATTTTTTGCTTATTAGTACCCTATCCTATGATAAAGTTTCTAAGAGAAGATATTGGTAAAGAGTCACAACTAAATAAATACAAATGAAATACAGACGTAAATCAATTAGAGCCATGTTACCAATGTTGACACCCAACTATGTGAGAGGCCCAATAGAGCTGCCTCTGTATTTCACATGGAGAGGTTTCCAAACGGTGCAATGTTCATAATACTCATAAAGCACCAACTCTAATCTATACACTCCCTGTTGCTATTACTTGCGATAAATTCGCGATCAGAACGTGGCACGTCTTGTTGCAGCTATTTTTATCGGCGGCTGGAGGCTCACACTCCTTGCTTGTATGCAAGAAATACTATGAATGCAATTGTTAGAAAGTCCATTCTATTTGCAACCAGATCGCCCCACATGAATTTTGAATTCGCTCATCGCGCACACACACGCATTTTGCTCAAATCTGCAGGGGTAGAAAAATCCGATAATGGTTATAATATCAGTCGCTATAACCGTAAATGGTTTTGGAAGCCACTATGGTCCTTGAACATGTTCTAATCTAATCCGGATTAGGTTTGTTCCTTCTACATTCGCTGTCTCTAGAATTGAGCTGCATTTCTCGTTTCTACTTATAATTCTCATCTTTGTTGAACTGAAATCAGAACCATGTATCTACTAGGAACTTAACTTATGTCGCTTGTATCATAAGATACTATGCAATGGTTTCAATCATAATTATTTCGTTGTACAAGCAAGGTCATACGATCTCTGCCTAAGTCTTCTAGGTTTACAAATGAACTAAGCACGAAACGCGCATTACATCTTTGGCGATTATTATCGCTACTCCCAGTACCATTAGCGTCGTTAACATCTCCACCGTTAGCGTCGTGACTGCCAGTACTACGAACATCCTGCTGCTGTACTGACCTTATTGCTAGTCCTATCTTATTCCCAAGCCAATCACGTAAGTGTCTTGACATATGAACAATAGATGTCTGGCAATGTTTAAGCACCGTTGAGTCAAACGCTAAAGGGATAGTGATTATCTGGATTGTCGATTAGTCTAGGCCGAGGGTATTGTTACTTAGCTCAAAAGAAAAAATTGTAAATGGTCAACTCAAATAAGTTCACACTGCTAAAAGACCTTGTTAACTAATGGAGATCATGAGCGCCCGACGATGATAGGCTTGGAGAGTGAATGAAACGAACTATCCTTTTTCATCAGGCGCTCAGATTTATATGCTGTACTACAGCAATATTATAGCTTCTTCTCTCGCATCCGATACATGAATTCCAGAGTCGCAGGGAAACGAAGAATTTCATAAATATCTGCTTTTTTTCAGATTATATGTCGAATTACGAATTTATGAGGAACCTATGGTTACCTGCAGTAATAAAAAAAATGAAAATTGCTCACTTCTAAAGAAAATGGCTATTTCACGTTTTTTGAATACAAATAGATATAGATTATTTTTCCGTACTATACCACTACAAAAGTTATTCTCGAATTTTTTCTAGTCCAACACAGCAATCGGCGCTCTTGATACATTCTGGACAAAGGTTTAATTCGCTGGTTGTCGGAAGCGAACATCCGCACAATGGACATTCCTTCTTGGTAGTCTCCTCATTCTTGCGCAGTAACATCTCCTTCTTTGGCAACATATCAAGATGATAATCAATCACACTATTTGAACTCTTCATACTTCATCAATAACGTTCATTTTCGTATTATCGTCGTCATTACTATTCCCTCTGCCGTTCCACTTTTTAAATCCTAAAAAAGGTAGTGCTTAGAACTCTTTTGATGAGTTATAACAGGCCGGACTCGTGAAGATTGTCAAGTAAGGGGGCTAATTTTGTTATAACCTCTCTCTCGCCTAGTATAAAATCTGAACCTATGCTGAGGACTATTGATAGCATGTTTCTATCTTCTCTTGCAGTATATATGCCACTACCAACTATGTTCGATTCTCGATGATTTTCAGCAATCCATTGCTTCCATAACTTCGTTTTTTCCAAGTTTGTCTCGAGTGATTCAATAGTATAATCCAAATCTATTCCCTCCTGTACATCTAGTAGATTGAGCTTCAACATAGGGACCAGGAGATTTCCTCCCGATACCTTTGCTTTGGATTTATTTAGTTCGTCTGCATGTTCGTCATGACCAATATCACCATCATCATCAACCTCGCCTGTTTCCCCTGATTCAACGGATCCATATCTTGGGAAGAAGTAACCTGCTAATTTTTTGTCCCAATCATATATCTTGTACAGGCTATTCTCATAATCAGCTTTCCATTTGAGTTTTTTCTTATTCCTATTTATACCCAACACACAAGTATAACACTACTAACTGCGAGAAATGTAAGTGTAATAAAATCATTTACAGCAAGACAAGTGATTGTCATCGAGATGAGCGTATGCTGCTATCTTCGATCTGCTCTGATACATGTGTATAACAACTATTGCTCCGATAAACATAGAGATAAAGCCGCGGTTGATATCTTCTAACACTTCCACATAGGGATCAGAATCAGCCGCAAGAGATTAGTTCTTAATCTTGTCTCCAATTTTTTCAGTCACTACGATTCCGAAGGGCGCCAGAGAGTGCGTTGTAATATTTACCTGTTCTGTTTGTGCTCTTCCTGGAGATATTACCTTGCCATCTTTGTCATACAGAGTAACAATGACAAATGAGTTCGTTGCAGTTTGCGACTCTAAGTTTACGTTTATATAGTAGAATCCCAATATGTCGAGTCTTGAGTTATCAGAGTGAACCTGCAATTCGCGGGGGTTTTAACTGCGTTACGGAACCCACCGCAGACAGTTTATAACTCGTCATGTCGGCTGTAATGATTCAGCGATGTTAAGCAGTCTCCCATAACAGTCACGTCGGCTGTAATGATTCAGCGATGTTAAGCAGTCTCTGAAATTTTGGTATGTAACTGTCGTAATTTTGATCATTGTCGCGTCATATTGTTTCGATTGCCATTTCCTATCTCGTTTCGAAAACGGAGTTAGTGAAGGCGAGTCTGAAATAAGTTTTTCATATAAATCTGAAAAGTTTGTGCCTTTCTAATTGGAACATCTACGCAAATATCACAATCATTGCTAGTACCCCTGATACGATAAAAGTTATCGTTTTTTGTTTTTGTTTTAGATTCACGGGCTGTAGGATGATCATCTAGAACGGAATTTAAATACATTACAAACGAGAATTTTTTTATTTGTTTTCATTACTACTATCAGTAGTACCACAAGCAAGCGGACATCAGCGGAGCCGCGACAGAAATCACATCGTGTCATTAGCTGCGGGAAAGATAACATGATTAATATCTTGAAAAAGCTGAGGCGAAGGAAGAAATATTCAGTGCTTGCCTGAAAGACAAACGATATAATCAATTGGGACTTACTGATAAACACTAGTCAACAAAATGAAGTCTTGATGCTCCCTCAACTTTGCCCCAAATGGTTCTCTTCTTATGATCGATTAGTTCAACTGAAAATTCATCAACCAATTTCTTTCGTATCGCATCCGATTCATAGAATTTCTTTTGTTCTCGTAATTGATCGCGCATGCTTATCAAACTTTCAATTTCTTTTTTCTCGATATCGTTGGCTTCGATAACCCGAAGGCCCAAAACGTTCACGATATTATTGAAAACTACGCCGGCGATTTTAGACATATCTGCTGTCAATTTTTCTTCTGCTGCATAGCGGTTTAACTCCGTGACAAGTTTAAGGAATACAGTGAAAGCTAAAGAAGTATTCAAATTATCTTCCATCGCAGATTCAAAAGCCTTCATCGTCTGATCAGACAATTGTTCCACTTCTGTTAGGTAACCCTGATTTCCAATCGCAAAACGTAATTCACAAGCGCAGATCTCTATCTGACGCCATTTATGTTTAGACTCGTTTAGTAATTTCTCTGAGTAGTCCAAAGGTTTTGAATAATGTACAGAAATGCTGTAAATTCGTATAGTGTTAGGTCCCCATCTGCCTAGTGCATCCTGGATTGTTACAATATTGCCCAAGGATTTGGACATTTTTTCAGAATTGACAGTTACCATTCCTGAATGTATCCATATTTTTGCAAACTGTTTTCCTGAAAGAGATTCCGATTGAGCAATCTCATTCTCATGATGAGGAAAGACAAGATCGTATCCACCTCCGTGGATCTCGAAAGGGCTTTCAAAATATTTCAAAGCCATCGCGGAACACTCAATATGCCACCCAGGTCTCCCCATTCCCCAAGGACTTTCCCATACTGGAGGATCTGAATAGAATTTCCATAGAGCAAAATCAAGTGGATCTTCCTTTGATTGATCAACTTCGATTCGAGCTCCTGCATCTAAGTCTTCGATTGATTTTTTCGACAACTTGCCGTAACCTGAAAATGATCTTACATGAAAATAAATTCCGTTAGGCGAAAGATACGCATGGCCTTTATACATCAGTGCACTGATAAGCTGAATCATTTCTCGTATGTGCTCGGTAGCTCTGGGATATCGATCGGCCACCAATACGTTTAGGGAACTGAAATCCTTGAAGTAATTCTGTATGTACCTAGACGCGACTTCTTCCGCTGTCGATCCCTCCTGTATTGCACGATTTATTATCTTATCATCAACGTCTGTAAAATTCTGGATAAATTCTACAGGACAATTCTTGGAAAGAAGGTAGCGGCGTAGAATATCGAATACCACAATCGTTCTAGCATGACCAACATGCGAATTATCATAAACTGTCACGCCACAGAGATAAATTCTCGTGGAGGCAGCTCCATCGGAGTTCAAGTCTTCAAGGCGCCTCGTCAACGTGTTATATACTTTCAATGGGATGAACCCTTATCTGGGGATTACTATTCAATTCGGGTTCTTTGCGTTGTACTGCCTAGACATGTGCCGATACTCTTATTGACAGAATCAGGTGATCTGCTCTTCTAGTATAAGTAAATTTGGGAAATATTAAACATCTACGTAAATGTCGTTTCCCTTGATGTCAACATCATAGGTTGTAAGTTTGACTCCTCCAAGATAATCAAGGAGTTCACCTGTCCTAATATTATAGTGCCATGAATGTAGAGGACATTCAACAATCTCTCCATCTACCTTTCCTGGTGCCAAAGAACCATCTTGATGTCTACAAAGAGCCTCAACCGCATAATACTTTCCGTTTGCGTTGAATAATGCTATTCTGATCCCGTTTACATTCAGCTCCTTTCCCTTACCTCTTATGATCTCATCTTTGACAGCTACCTTGATCCTAGTCATTTCGCATGGTGTGTTGTGACTTTTCAGGCTATAAAACGTTGTTATGAGCAGGTGCGTTCTTTTTCTGCTCCCCGATGTATCCTGCTATTACTTTCTTGTTAGACATTCACACACTCGGCATGTAAGCGAAAACAACCGAAATAAGTCTAGAAACAATATGTGGCGATACGAAAGAATAAAACTGGAATTACAGAGACAAATCATGGAAATATCTTCCTCATATCTTGAAATCTTTTTCATAGTGCTACGAGACTAGTGTCGCCTGCCACAGCGATTTGTGCTTGGCTAACCTTTTCACCTTCCTTCAGACACGCGGGATCCCACAGCAAGCGCATTAAGATCTTTGCCAAACGATATCCTTTACTATAGAAAGCATCTGAAGGGCTCTGCGGTAAGCCTTTTCGCTTACGCGCCCACTATTAGCGATCTTAACCAGCTCGTTCGAATCAATTATCGATGCCTAAGAAGTAACCTGTAACATTCACCGGCAAAGATAGCGTCTGCGTTAGCAGTTTGTGCTATTTCAACTAGCGTTCTTGGTACATTCAATTCTCTGCATGCCGCATAGGCCGAGGCAACTACCAGTGCGCGTAAAAACCTCCCTTTGATAATTCGTTTGTCCAGAGCCTTTCGATAATTATAGGTAGATTTTTCCATATGCGCGTTGTTTAGCGACAGTTTAGCTTTCACAGTGCTTAAAATAGCAAAGGCATTTTTCAGATTTCTATGATAGCTTCTGTTATTGCTCGAAATCTTATTCCAGTATCTCATTCTTTGAATCTTAGCCATCTGTTCAGGGCTCATCACACCACCGTTTGCGTCCACATTTGAATAAGAGATGAACGTTGAAAGCCCCATATCGTGAAACGCTGACGAAGTTGGCATACATGTTCCGCTCTTGCTTTCGATATCGTCTCCTGAGTATATTCCCCATTCAGCGCCTAACGATTCGGCATTCTCTTGGAGAACCACGCCACATTTGCTACAGACGGTCTCGCTATTGTCGGAATCGAAAAGGATCGCAATGCTGTTACATAAACCGCAAATGTCGCGATCGTTTCCGCTAGCTTGCACCGGTCCCTCTTGTTTTTGTTTGTACTCTATGCATCGGTTCATTGGTCGGAGAATACGCAAGATAACTAATCAAGCCCTTCTGAGTAGTGTCTGTCGATATTTTTGCCACAGGTATCAACCATGACCGAGATTTAATAAGAAACGTGTGTACATCTTTGCAATTACGACTTGACTTGAACAGAAATCAACACAAATGGCTACAAATCACCACACCATTTATTACCTCGGCGAGTATCATTTAGTTGATATTAGTTTGGGAGGTATCACAAGCTCTGACGCGCGCTCGGATACAACAACCAGATCTTTTAGGTTTCGTCTGGATTTATCTAAAGTTTTGGACGACGAGGCAGAAAGAATGGGTATCTCCGTTAACGCTTTGGTAGGAACTATCCTGAAAAGATATGCAGAATTTACCCGATACCTATCGAAAATAGACATGGTCGTTATAAATAGAGAGTTCATAACCTCCTTGCTCGAATCACATGATGAACAGAGTCTATACACTCTTGGGCTAAAACTTGGGGAAACGGTAGCGAGGGACACGATACTGTTCTGGAAAAAGGAGCTTACCGAGCGATCAGTCCTAGAGTACATTGAAAAAATAATCTGCCGATATGGCCATCTCGGTACGTATGACGAGGTCTCTCAAGCTGACAACCGAATCATAGTGATTAGACACAGATTAGGAAGAAAAGGTTCCAAATTCTTCGAAGGATATCTGAGATCCGCCTTGAAGAGCATAATCGATAGAGATGCCGTGTTCGAGGTGACTGACTCCTCTGTAAAATTCGACCTTAGAAGTGAATTAGCTACCTTGTAATAGGACATGGTTAAAGTATCCAAAAGGTTCATAAATTGATGCTTGGATCCAACAAGCGTACATCCATTATGTTTGAAATAGTGCATATGAGTGATGTAGTTAGAATTCCTCCTAGTAGATTAAAAAATTCATTGAAGGATACAGCTATTGGAATTTTAAAAGAAAAATACGAGAGTATGATCAGTCCTGAGCTCGGATACGTCATAATGATCATTGATGCTATTGCCAATTCAGTTGGTAAACTGGTGGCAGGCGATGGTGCTACCTACCATAGGGTAACCTTCAAGGCATTAACGTTCTATCCAAAGTTGCAGGAGGTGGTGGAGGGCGAAGTAGTTGAAATTACTGATTTCGGAGCTTTTGTGAGAATTGGGCCGACTGATGCGTTGTTACACCTGTCGCAGATTACCGATGATTATCTGAGAAGCGACGTTAAACAAGGTGTCATAGTCGCCAATCAAACAGCCAAGAGTTTAAAAATTGGCTCGCGTATACGCGCAAGGGTTACAGCCATAAGTCTTGGGAAGGGAGCTGCAATGGGAAAAATAGGCATAACCTGTAGACAACCCTTCCTTGGTGCTACTGAATGGATTGAACAGGAGGTGATTAGAGCAAAGCAGCCACCGGCGGCAGCACCTGTGAAGGAAAAGAAAGGCGGAGCAGGTGGGAATAAATAATTGGCTAGGGAACTAGCTTGTAAAAAGTGCAAAGCTGTCACAGTTGGTAAGGTTTGTCCAGTTTGTAAGTCGGCCGATCTAAGCCCGGACTGGTCTGGCATTATCCTGATTTTTGAGCCGGCAAAATCTATGGTGGCGGCCACACTCGATATAACAGTTCCACATAAATACGCGCTCAAGGTGGCTTAATCGTGACAAAAAAGAAAGATGAAGAATTTACGTGCGTATCTTGAGGTTAGAGAATCGCTAATAAGTTTCTTACAACAGGACGTGGGCACTGGTGACGTTACTAGCGAAAGCATTCTCTCACCAGATCTCTCTGGTTGCGCCCAAATTATCTGTAAATCCGGAAAATCGGCAATAATAGCTGGTCTTGAGGAAGCCGGAATCCTTTTCGACATTTGTAAGTGTAGGGTTCAGACCTTAGTGACAGACGGATCTCGTGTAGAAGATGGTAGTATAGTAATGAATATTTCTGGGAGAGCGCTCGCTATACTCCAAGCAGAGAGAACCGCATTAAATCTGATAATGAGAATGAGCGGGATTGCAACGGAAACTCGGAAACTTGTTGAGATGGTTGGAAAAATTAACAGATCCATAAAAGTTGCTTGTACCCGGAAGACCGCTCCAGGACTGAGATCTTTCGACAAAAAAGCTGTATTATTAGGAGGTGGAGTGACCCATAGGATCAAACTTGATGACATGGCCTTGATAAAGGATAATCATCTGGTATTGGCCGACTCGATCGAACAATCTATCAGACTGGCGAGAGAAAAAATTAACGGATGTTTATTATTGGAATGCGAAGTAAAGAATTTGGCCGAAATGGTCTCCGCGGTTAGGGCAGGGTCAGATATCATAATGCTCGATAACTTTTCTCCAAAGCAAGCAAAAGCTGCAATAACCCAGATTAGAAAAATGGGCGTTCGTAAAAAAGTCAAAGTAGAGATTTCAGGAAGGATTGATCCGCATAACATAGCTGACTACGCAAAGTTACAACCTGATATTATTTCGCTCGGGTACCTAACCCATTCTCCAAAAGCAATTGATTATAGCCTAGAGATAATGAGCAACAGTGATTGCCAGCCATATTAATTCACTACTCGCACCTTCTTCCTCCCCTTTCGTATTCTTCAGTCACGATATTGCTAGCATCCGCTCGATGGCGGCTCGTGCTTTCACAGCGGTTTTAGGAGGAACTTTAACTTGATACACGTTATTAAGAAGCGAATTTTGAATTTTTTCCAAATTGATCAATTTCATATATTTGCATATAGCGTCTTTCTTAATAGGTATGAATTGTTTATGTGGATTTTCCTTCTTCATTCTGTAGAGTATACCCGTTTCTGTTGCAACTACAAACTGCTTTGCAGGGGATGCGGATGCGTGTTTCATCATTCCTTCGGTGGAAAGTATATGTGCAGATTTTTCCAATTCTCCAGTCGCGATATGATACAATGTTGTTGAGGTACAACCACACTCCGGATGCACCAGGAAATCAGCATTGTTGAAATTCTTGAACATCTCATTAATGTCTTGAGCCTTTATATCAGCGTGTACGTGACATTCACCGGGCCAAATGTACATGTTTTTCCTCTTAGTCATTTTAGCTACATATGATCCGAGAAACATATCTGGCAGGAATAGTATTTCTCTATTCGAGGGTATGCTGTTCACTACATTAACCGCATTAGAAGATGTACAACAGTAATCTGACAGGGCCTTTACCTCTGCTGTGGTGTTAACGTAACTTACTACTACAGCATCATGATGCTCAGCTATCCAAGATTTCAATTCACGGGCATTAATACTAGCAGCGAGTGAACAGCCTGCGTCAGGATCAGGAATTAAAACTTGCTTATCTGGACAAATGATAGCAGCGGTCTCCGCCATGAAGTGTACGCCACAGAACACTATCGTATCGGCGTCTGACTGAGCGGCAGTTCGCGAGAGTGCTAATGAATCACCTATAACATCCGCGACATCTTGCACTTCAGGCAGCTGATAGTTATGTGCTAGAATCACTGCGTTTTTTTCCTTCTTCAAGGATAGCACTCGATGTTTGTAGTCTGCTTCAAGCATCATAATCGTACATGTCTCACAGCACATTTAAATGAGTATAATCGAGGATAGGATTGCCCCACTGGTTCATGTCGTAGGCAATACTTGCCACTATAGCTGTGTTGACATGAAAGTGCATATGTATATATTAGATGTAGTTTCAATAGTGGCCAGCAATGCCAACGCATGGATCTCTGACGAAGGCTGGGAAGGTAAGGGGGCAGACTCCAAAAATTCAAGGGAAGGTAAGACTTAGCCCTGTCTCAAAGTTGCGTAATAAGAATAACTTTATTAAACGCTTTGAGAAAAGGCGACCACCAGGGCAGAAGAAGCCAGAGCGAGGCGGAAGACGTTAGAAAATTAACAAGCCTGAAGCAATGACAGGCATTACGATTCTATCGACGTAAAAAACCAGTGTTTCTGATGAAGGTTTGCCTTATAGGTTGTGGAACTATTGGAAGCGAACTAGCGGTGGCCATAGATTCTGGTAAAGTAGGAAGCGCTACGCTGTTAGCGCTATTTGATACCGTCGAACATGCGGCACAGAAACTGAAATTGCGATTACGTAAAGATAATGTAGCTATATTTTCACACTTTTCAGAATTGACTTCTTCTTCTGAATTCAAAGATGCGGACATCGTTATTGAAGCTGCCACTCAGGCAGCGGCAAAAACTTTTAGTAAACATGTTGTGGAAAATAAGAAGGATCTGCTCATAATGAGCGTTGGGGCATTAGCAGACGAGTTTTTCTTATCCCAATTGTTGAGTGTGGTCTACACGAATGGAACTCATATTTATGTCCCCTCCGGTGCGATCGCGGGCATAGATGCAATTAAGAGTGTAAAAGGAATGCTAGATTCAGTGACGCTCACAACAACAAAAAATCCCAGAGCTCTAGCCGGTGCTCCTTTTTTTAATTCCGAGCCTACAAGATTGAATTCCATAAAAAAAAAGACGTTGGTTTTTCAAGGGACCGCAGCAGACGCAGTCAACAAATTTCCTGCCAATATCAATGTTGCGGCAGTACTCAGCCTTGCAGGAATTGGCATTCAACAAACGAAAGTCAGAATTATTGCTGATCCTAATATTACTGTAAATCAACATCAAATTGAGGCGACGGGTGCTTTCGGAGAGATGTCTTTAACTGTGCGAAACGTTCCGAGCCCGAACAATCCAAAGACCAGTTTTCTCGCAATACTTTCAGCCATAGAATGCTTGCGGTCAATATGCGAGCCCGGAATTAGAGTTGGAACGTAAACACACACCGGATCGCGCTTTTGACAGTTTATATATGGTTCATTATCTGACTTGAGTTAAGGTATTAAGAATGAGTTACGGAGGATTCAGAAGAAACGATAACTTTGGTCCAAAACCAGTCGAAACTGGTAAAGACTATGACGTACAGATTACGGAGATCAGTAGGAAAGGAGACGGTATTGCAAGGATACAGGGATTTGTAATCTTTGTGAAGAACGGTAAGGTAGGTCAGAACGCCAAGATTCGAGTGGTGCAGGTCGGAAACAGGTTCGCCACTGCTGAAATTGTGAATGGGGGACCATCGACCACATCATCGTCTCCAGCCTCAACATCGACACCAGAATCAACTAGCGAGCAAGTCACAAGTTAAACTGCTTTACTGCCTCACACGCAGTCTGAGTAGCTTTCGTATTTTTATTCCCCGGTCACTTTTTCAATCACATACTTCTTTTTCGTTCCAAGCCGTTCAAGAATTATTGGTGAATTTATGATGAAACGGAGCACTTCGGTTATCATGTGGCCAGCAAATTTTCACTTTTCCTGTTTTCTCTTACGTAACCATTCCATCCTTCAACCACAGTTTGGCAGGATCGAACATACTCATGAGAAACAACTTCAAAATATAAATATAATACTAATGTTCAGCCAACCATCAAACGGTTATGCAGGCAAAGCACAATCCTAGGGCTTATCGGGAATATATTATTGTGCGGGCTAATTAGTTCTTAGAGTAGACAGGCAATTGTTCTCCAAGGACAGCAGTATGCTGACTCTGCCTGGGTACCATCATAATGACAATTTAACTTTTCGATTCATCTATGTAAAATATTACTTCACTTCTTTTGAGAGATGAAACCGAGAGTAGATGAGTTAAGGAGTTTTTCAACATTTCAGTATCAGGCGGCCCTCCTTCTATATTTCCTGGCAGTAGGAGATAGAGTCGAATATCGGAACCCAAGACATCAGCAAGCTCTTGATTCACGGTGGCAGTATATGGCCGTAATGCACCTCTAAAAACTTCTGACCGAGCTCTGACTGTTCCCGAAATCTTTTTACCCACAGGGGCATCAGGGCCGATGATTACAACCACGCCTTTAGAGCCTCTGAATTTCACCGGTTCATCCGCTGCTCCTTCAGGTGCCATCATATTAACCGCTTCCTTCACGATCAAACCGGGGATATTAATGAAATTGTCAACCAATGAATCCCATTGTGCTCTTACCAGAGAGGAAAAAGGTAAATTATAATCGTAGTCTCCTGTGAGATGTATCAACGCATCTAGACTGCCAAACTTCGATCTAACCGTTTCGAAAATCGTTCGTACGCTCTTTTCTTCTGAAAGATTGACTGAGTGACTGTGGAAACCTCTGAATCGTGTCAAATCTGCGGGATTCTTGGTAAGTATTACAACTTGTTTGACATCGCTAGAAGTCAACGCTGCCGCGATTTTATTTGCACGATCCAGATCCTTTTCCGATGAAGACGTTATTGTAATGACAACAACTTTGTCCTTAATTTTTGGAAGAAGTAAATTTGTTCCCAAGATCGAAGTTCCAACTAGAGGTTTGACTGGATAAAATACGCGATCGTTGGGAACAACCCTACCGTTAATTAACTTGCTTATAACATCGTCACACAGATTCAATACCATATTCGCAACATCGTCTTGAGTCAGAAATTCACCGTCGACTATCATCTTGGCAGTATTGAATTGTATCTTTTCGGCGATTTCTTGTACCTTCGCAAGTAACCCAGAGAGTACTGCCTCTATTTTCGCAACACTTGAAAATGAGTCAGTACTGTTACTCTTCCGGGATTTCGAGATTTCGTCGGCGGCTTCTCTTATGCCCTCCGAAATAATTGGTTCAGGTTGACCGAGTAGCTGTAGTAATATGGTTAAAACTCTTTCAATTTCTATAGATGTGAGTCCTTGATAGCCACCGATTCTTAGGAACTCGGCTGCCGCCTTGGGGTAGACAGTTTTATAAATTCGATCTGAGTGGACAGGACCCGGATTTGTAGCAATCGACTTTATGCCTTTTTCTACCAGCTCCCAAGCCAGAGCCTCTGCCAATCTATTCTTCGATCCTTGTGCAGAAGTGTAGGGTGCTCTAAATCGATACGGTCTTTGCTCATAGCGATTCTCTTCACTGAAAAATGTGGCAATCGTAATTATCTTACCACCTCGTTCCATTGACTTAATTCCCTGTAGCGAAGTCCAAAAAGCCCCCGTAAGATGAATCGCTACACACTCCTTGAATTCTGCATGAGTGGCACTAGTAAATACCTTCACCGGACCTGACACTCCCGCATTATTTATGATAATATCGACTGTTCCAAATTCTTCTTTAATAACTTTGAACATATTGTTAATCCCAACCTCGTCTGCCACGTCTACCCCATGGAAAGATCGTACTTTGCCAGTCGAACCGGCAGCCTTTACAGTATCTGATAATATTGCAGAGGTAAGCTCCAATGGTTCTCTTCTTCGTCCCATAATCACGATGTGTGCGCCGTTTTCTGCAAATTTTTTAGCAATCGCCTGACCTATTCCTGTACCGCTTCCAGTGATTACAACTATTTTACCGTTAAATTTTAAAGAAGGTCTAAAAGATTGCGCTTTCACGGATTAAGCACTTTCCCATGACTATTAAAGTTAACCTCTGAATGCGTGTCTGGTCCTGATCTGGCTGATGAGCACTAAAATGATCGATTCGTTTCTCTCGTGTACGATGAGGTCAAGGTTACGGTATTGTACCGACAACTTAATTAAAAGGTAGCTACTCGTACCAACATTGAGTGTTCCAGAGGCAAAATTTAAAATTAATGCGAAGGAAGGTATCGTAGAATTAGAAGGTACTGTTACATTTGTTGACAAGCATTTAGAAAAGTTTGAAGAACTCTTCAATTCTGCAATTAGAGAGGCCATGGGCATGGGAGTCGAACAAGGCCTTTCCAAACAGGAAGCAATTTATAAAAAATCTCTACCTCTCCATACAGAGACAAAGTTATCGGCAATGCAAACGAACAATACGAGGCATAGCTCCTCAAAACAGTCTCTAACCATTCCACCAATTCCTGTACATCTAAAAGCAAATGAAGACAAGATTGGATTGAGGGAGTTTTATGCACAAAAAAAACCGTCCAATCACTATGAAAAGGCCGCCGTGTTTGCCTATTATTTATCCCATTTTAACAAGAAAACAGAAATCAGGTATGGTGAACTTTTATCCTGTTACGAAGAAGTCGATGAGAAAAAGCCAAGCGTATTTGATATCGTCAAAAACTCTATCAGATATAAGGGCTGGCTCGAACCAGGCTATGATAAATTTGCCACTCGTCTCACAATCTCCGGAGAAAACTTGGTAAAGTTTGACCTGCCCCAGCAAAAAGCCCGTTGGTCGAACAAAACCCCTGCAACTCAGTTGTCCTTGAATCGATAAACCTACACCTGCTCTATTTTACTAGGCTCGCCACCATTCAAAGCCGACAAAATCAACCTTTCTGTCCTTAGTCCTCGGGATTGCTAGGATAAACTGCTTTTTCACAGTTGTGGCTAACCTTCCAAAAAGCACAATTCCTGTTGCCGTCATATGGTCGGTCGGCTTGAAGACCTGCACTAAATATGGTGCATGGTCAATCCCCGGTCCCTGCTCGTAAACGGCAAAGTCACAGCCAAATTTAAGACTCGGTGATACGATATAGCCCCTGTCCCGTAGGTTCTGAAAAACCATGTACTTGATCTCAAAATTTGCATATTCCTTCTTGCATATAGCCCGGATATCTTTGGATGATAATCGTCTGCCACCATTACTAGATATTTCGAGTTTTCCTATTTGACTCAAGTAACATCCCTCCATCAAATCCAAAACTAGTGGGGAATCAAATTGGATTCCTTTTGGTTTTGGGACTCCTAACGGCTTACCGTAGTATCCGTTTCCAAATAAAGCACGCGAGTGTTCTATATTCCAGACAATTATTCTATTTTCTACCAATATCCCTTTAATTGGATGCATTACATACTCAGTGCCAATATAGTAAGCGAATCAGAGGTCTCTTGGCATTTATCAGCCATACCTTCAATCCCTTCGATCGCATCTTTTAAGAGAAGTAAATCCTTAGTAACGGAGATTTCGCTGAGCGCCTTTATGATGACGGCCCTGTACCTTGCATCAACTTTTCGTTCCAATTTTTCAACATCTTGTGCAAGCTCAATCGTACTTCCTGGATTGATACTGAGTGCCCTAGCCATTTCGTTCAATTTAAAAATCGCGTCAACGACCATTCCAATTAGCTGCTCTAAATCTTCATCAAACTTTCCTTTCTTTAGAGATGTTAACTTCATATTGGCAAGTCTAAACGATACTCCGCTGATGTAACCTGCGATATCGTCCATAAGATAAGCGGCTCTCAATACGTCCTCTCTGTAAACCATCAGGCTTCCGATTTCTGCAACTTCTCGGGTAATTTTGCGGCGGAGATTCTCTACTTCTTCTTCGGCAGTTCTCATCCTTTCCAATGATGCCTGTATATCCTTAACGTCTCCCCTGACAAGTGAGGTAGTGAGAGCAGACAATTCCCTTGCCGAATTTAAAATCCTACTAAATTCATCTTGCAAAACAGCCAATGCTTTCCGCTTGGCCTGTACTTCCAATTCCCCACTATACACTTATTTAGAAACACCTTATCAGGCTATTAACCCTTTTGACAAAGCAAAAATTTTCTGTTGTATGCATGAATGGGTGAAGAGCATTATCATTAGAATCATTATCTGCATGATAGACATAAGCAAGCAAGAAGATAGTTGATTAGTTTAGTCCAAATTCATTGTTCAGTAGGCTTCATTTAGTCTTATTAGAGTCGCACTGGTGCTGAAAGTCTGTTTTTTTCTCTTTTCTGTTCACAAATTCTCTCGTTGTTCAAAAATAGTATTTCGAATGTCTATTAGGTCTCGAAGAACCGCGCTTGCAGTTGGAATGCCCCCTGCGCCTTGACCAATTATAGTATGTTCACCTGATTGCTCAGACGAAAACGTCACCGCATTTAGGGTTCCGTTCACGCAAATTGGATCCACATTTGATAGTTCGGTCGGCTTCACATCCAGTTGTTTATCGTCACATGTTGCAATTAGTTTTATCGCATTTCCCCTTTTATGAGCTCGTCGAACATCTGCTAGGCTGACTCCGCTGATACCACGTCTGTTTACATCTTTAATAGTAACTTTCATTCCCATTATCCAATTCGCCATGATTACAAGTTTGGCAGCTGCGTCGAAACCATCAACGTCAAGGAAAGGGACTGCCTCGGCATACCCTTTGTATTTGGCGTCGTTGAGGGCGTCTTCAAAGGTAAGTCCCTCCTCCATCTTGCTAAGGATATAGTTTGTGGTTCCATTGAGAATTCCTTGGAAAGACATTATGCTGTCTCCTTTAAGACATCGCTTTGCAAATTCTAATATTGGCGTCCCACCCCCTACCGTCCCACTAAAACGAAGCTTAATGTTATTATAATTCGCAAGCTCCAATAGTGAAGGAAATGCCAAGGCAAGAGGCCCTTTATTTACCGTGATGACATGTTTTCCTGATTTCATCGCTGCTATGATGTTAGAAATACCCGGTTCACCGTTATCGAGATTAGTAGGGGTTAATTCTAGTAGCATTTCCGCATCCACCTTCTCAATGAGGCGAAGGGGATCGAACTTGCGATTTTCTTTATCGTATGCACCGACTGTACCTGACAGTTTCTTTGCGTTAAGTAACCGCTGAAGATCAAGTCCCGTTGCGGAAACCGCGTAGCCACAACTGTCGATGCAGGCCACAATACGTGGGTTAACTCCGTATAGCCTATACAGATCGGCGGAACGAGATATCAATAATTTTGCGAAACTCTGACCGACGACTCCGAAGCCAATTACAACTAAACGCATCCAAAGTGGATGTTAAATTGGGTTTAATATGTTTAAATTCGACGATTATCTTTTAGCGGCAAGTTGTGCAGATACGAAAAATTCGTTACTTGAAGTAAGTTTCCTTCGAGAAAATCAGTATAGAGAACTAAGAACTGTAACGATTACCGACTAAATATACGATTTTTGTTAGAATAAAACCATTCCTTCTTAGTTCTGGAATATTTGACCTGAAAGGAGTGCTCGTTCACTGCTTAATTGGGTGAACCAATTGAATCCTTCAAGAATAAATTACTGCTATTGGAGCTGCTGCAAGTACCATCAACACCTCTGATTTCAAATAGTTGTTACTTATTTCAGGATGTGCCTATTTTGTGCTAACCATTTGAAAAAAATCTGCTAATAATAATTAACTCCCAATATGACGAATACTAGTTAACTTAGTCACAAATGACGAACTAAATAAAGATGATAGCATTGGTTTGGTTTCCAAACAAATAGAAAATGATTTATTCGTATTAAAACTACAGGAAGAGAGGATACGTGTCCACCTTTGCTTGACCCCTTTGCTGTGTCTGCACTTTTAATCATTGTTGGCCTGGGGGCAGGTACCTTGGGATCCATGATCGGACTAGGGGGCGGATTAATAATGACGCCAGCTCTAACCTTTATGGGATTTGCTCCTGCTCAGATTTCTAGCACGAGTCTTTTTGCAGTAACGTTTACCAGCGCATCTTCGACAATAAGCTATGCCAAGCAAAAAAAAATACATTATCACGTTGGGCTGAAAATGGCGGCTGTAGCAATTCCGGGCGCCATATCTGGGGCATTTATTTCAAGCGTTATAGCTATAGAGCCCTTCAAGATATACTTTGGAATACTTCTGATGTTTGCAGGAATATATATTGCTTACAATAGTTCCTTCACAAAAGAAAGACAAAATGGACCAACTGGGAATAATAGGAAGTCGATCCTCCTCCGTCCGTTGTTCTATTCTGGAGCATTGGGCGCAGGGGTAATCTCTAGCCTCTTTGGAGTAGGAGGAGGGATAATCTTTGTTCCGCTCCTAGTTCTTGTCTTGGGCATGAGGTTAACCACCGCGAGTCCAACTTCACAGATTGCACTCTTGATAACCTCCTTCGTTGGCACAGTTACCCACGCGGTTCTAGGACATCCTGATTATTTTCATGCTGCATCTTTGTCCGCAGGCGCGTTTGTGGGAGGACAGATCGGTGCAAAAATCTCAGATAGAGTAAAAGAGAGTCTACTACGAAAGCTACTTTCAATATCACTTATAGCTGTGGCCGTAAAATTTATTTCTGATTTTATAGGTCAGATATAAATCACCTCAGCGTCCACTTGACAAGGTTGTCTGAGTGAAACAGGGATCAGTGTCTACCACATGGAAACAACCGACCTATTGTTTTCATAACAATCAGTCGTCCTTACCCTATTAACCTCTTTTTCCAAATCCAATTTCCGCAATTCATGATAAGCGGCATGCGTATGCTTTGCAATAGAAACCACATTTATTCTCATCTCACAAATATTACAACGGATCAGATCCCCTTGTTCGCCCAATGCGTTCGTAATAATACTGGACCAACTATGCGCTATAAGAATCTAATTTCTAAAAAAATAAAGCCTAGTCAAAGTCTGCAGGAAAAGGGATGACAATAGTGTAATATATTGGACGAGGTGAGTAGACCGATGTTGGATATGTGGGTGCACGGTCAACTTTACATATTAGACTAAATAGATTTATGTAAATACGTCAAAAACCAGATTATGATCACAAATGCGAATTCAATTTGGGTATTTTTTTGGTTTTGCTACAAAAAAAGCCCCTTGGACACATTCAAATGCTTTATCTATCTACTTATGATTTTCTTTTTATCCTCCATGTTCGATTCGTTCTGTCTAGTTGTGAACAACTTTGATTCAATCTAGTTTGTTGGATTATGATTAACGCAGCTAAAGCAACACTTCATGGCTGCCCGGAGTAAATGGGTGTCCTTCACCCGGAGTAAATGAGGACTAGCAAACGACAAAAAGATTCAAAAGCTACGAGTTATAAACTAGAAAACAGTCTTTGGTTAAAGGGTGTATAGAGATATTACGACAACAAAGAAAGAATTAAAACGGAAAGAAAACGAGGAGCGTTTGTCAAATGCAATAGCCACATTAGATACCATATCCAAGAATATCAATATTCAGAGGAACATCCGGAATATGATAAAAGAGGTATACTTTGCGTTAAAAGATGAAAAGAGTGGAACCGTGTCTGTCCGAGCTGCAAATGCCATTAGCACGTTAGACACTGTTACCCAAAATCCCCAAATGCAATCACACATTAGGACTATGCTTTGGCAAGTAGTCTCGACCCTGGAGAGTATAAGAGAATAAACCAAACTATCGAGTTACGTCCGTATTTTTTACAGGCTTTAGTGGTGGGGGAAGTTTCTCGAGTTTATGAGTTGGGTTAGCAAGGTAATGTCTGGAAGCTCCTTCACCGCTCAGCACGATGTTGCAGCTAACGCATCTATATCTTATTGCCAATTCGTTAATCTAACCTTATAACTCGTGATACATGGCTAAAAAGGTGTGTATACAAATACATGGTTTATCTTAATTTGATAATTTCCCTATTGTCCGGAACACTTGACCGGATTTTTAGTCTATGATATACAGCACTGGCAATGTTTTCAGACTTAGACTTTTCACCATGATTAACAAGTACGCGCTTTGGTTTTATTCTCGACACAAAGTTTAGAATCTGATTAAAATCGCTATGGCCGCTGAAGCCATCAATCTTGTGAGTTTGGCATCTTACTGGCACCACTTTAACCTTGCCACTCTTGTCTAACATACCTACCTCTGTCATAGTGCCGTCAATGACTCTTCTTCCAAGCGTCCCATTAATTTGGTAAGACACGAAGACAATCTTATTTTTTGGCGATGGAGCTATTTCTTTGAAGTATTCTACCGAAGGACCACCTTCAAGCATTCCTGAGGTCGCCATTATAATTGCAGGGCTCTCATCATTTAAAAGTTCGTCTCTTCTACTTAGCCCATTTACCTGAGTGAAATATTCCGATTCGAATGGATTAATACCTTGAGAAACCGATCTGCGCACGTCAAATCCAAGGTAATGAGCATATGACATATGTATGGCACTCGCTTCAGAAATCATACCTTCAATATATATGGGAGATTCTATCAGCCGACCTTCTCGCATTTCCTTATCTATCACTAACATAATTTCCTGTGCCCTACCGACCGCTGGAACGGGAATTAGGACTTTCCCACCTTCCGTCAATGTTTTATTAATGCTGTGTGCAAAGGTTGCATAAACAACTGACTGATCAGGCATCAAGTCAGTGCTGCTGCCATAGGTACTCTCTGTAATCAAGGTTTCAACTCTTGGATATATAGACAATGCGCTGTCCAGCAGCTGAGTCTTTGCATATTTGTAGTCGCCGGAGTAAAGGATGTTATGCGCACCAGAGATATTGAGGTGTATAGTTGCGCTGCCCATTATGTGGCCTGCATTGTTCAATGTGATTGTAATATCCGGAGATATATCAGTCGGTTTTCCATATGGCAGCGTTATACAGTGTTTGATCGCCTCATTAACGTCCCTACCTTCGTATGTCAAGTATGTCCCATTACTTTTCGAAATTTTTATAGAATCCATTTGAAGAAGAGTCATCAAAGGTAACGTGGGCTCAGTACAGTAAATAGGACCACTGTATCCGTATTTGTATAAACTAGGCAAGAACCCCTGATGATCTATATGCGCGTGGCTAATAACTACTGCATCAAGATCATTTAAGCTAAAATTAAACCAATCAAGTCTTGGGTAAGCATCTAAGCCACGGCTTTCACCTGGATTAATGCCGCAGTCCAACATTACCTTGCTTTCTGGAGTTACGACTATAAAACAGGACCTTCCAACCTGCTTAACGCCTCCCAGGCAAAACAGTATGACTTCTTTGTTCATCGACCATGACGGAGTCTGCCCACCACGACTATATGATTCAGCGGCGGCGTTCAGTTGATTATTTCTACTACCGTTCGAACTACCGTTGTTTCCCTCTGTAAGCGGGATCCTAAAAATCCTATTTCCTAATTCCTGTAGGAATATAATCCGTTCCTTAGCCGAGCTCTTTAGGGTAGAATGAATAGTATTGAGTATGGCAGATGGTATATGTGGGGAGAGTCTAGTGTGAGCTACCCAGCCTGTGGATACAGCTATTTCCACTACTAATTCCGGGCTTACAACTTCTGGCTTGTTGACTTCTAAAACGACTTCGCCAGTAGCATCATCGCAGAAGACAGCAGAAACTAAGACGTCTTTGGGCAGTAATTTGACAACGGCTTTCCGGGTTTCGTCTTCTGCTATTCTGATAGAAGGGTCAGTACGAATAACAAATCTTTTTTTCAGACTTTTAGACAGAGACGATAGGTAGTAGGTCAGTTCTGTAAGTGAGAATTTAGCATTTTTTGTATATAGTGCGATATTGGGACCTTCGAACTTAGCTAATGTAACCTGTGATTCTGTTGGAATTGATTGTAAAATAGTTTTTGCAACCTCGCCCTCACTGTCTGTAGTCAACTTTGCAGCGAATGGATTCTCATTTTCTTTGTCCTTCTTTGGAATAATGGGCTGTACTTGATGCTTATGCTTCCTATTGTTACTGTTGTTGTCAGAGCCGTTAGTGTTAGTACCCTTATCTCTTGTTGGAGCATCATCGCTCTGCTTATCGACAAGCTTTTCTTGCTCCTCTATACGAGCTTTGTTTAGTTTTTGACTTTCTCCCACGTCTCTTATTTATCCAGCTTTTTCGGTATTTTTTGCCTCACCTTTAGCAACAAGATTGCATATCAAATAGGGCAGGAAATAGTGAACATTTAGACCGATGATAAGCCACTTTGTATTAGAGGCCATCCATTAATATATTTTTAGGAGATTCTGTAAACTTATCAATGGTCGTTTATGTAAATTTGAGTTAGCAATTTAAGGCAATCATTGACAGAACTTGTACGAATTCCAAACATTCCATTAATTTTGCAAGGCAAAAATTTCCTTCAGTGTGGGTATACAAGATACTCGAGCAGATACTGTATCCAAAGAAAAAGTCAATGTGGCTTTGCTTATCAATTCCGGGAAAGGTGCGTTTGAGGCAAGCCAGAGCCCAATAATATTCTTCAGACTTCTATGAGCTTACTCTCGTCAAAAGACATCGAATTATACCAATTATATCTGAAGAAATCAAGACACCATTCATGGAATATACCATTATCGATCTGCAAGCCACTGCTATAGAACATAGAATTCATGTCTATCTCATGTTTCAAGGTTGGAAACATTACCGTTGCCTGATTTTCGCTTAAAACGACAGCCACTCGTATTTTATCCACCATTCTTCTCTCTACCACACCTTTCCTCATCAATTCTTGATAGCCAGAATTTTTGAGAATCTCAGCTCTATTCTTAGGTACGATGGCTTTTTCCGGTAATATATAATTAAATTTGACACTTTCATTCCTTATTTTTGGCATGATGGCTTCAATCAGATCTAACGGGATTTGTGGTAGCATTCCATAAATATATTCAGACGACCGATTGTATAGCTGTTTCCATAATTCAATAACAGCGACGAGGCCATTGACATATTCGGAGTTATCTAACGCACCGATCCTGTGGATGAACTTCATAGGAATTTCGCCGAAAATGTGTTCGGAAAAGTAACTTCTATTCCGTGAAAGAAATCCAAAGGTGGAAATTTGAGTTATAATCGCGTTTCCGAACGTTGTTAAGGCAAATGTTCCTGCTGAATCCTTCTCGATCAATCCTGCATCCACTAGTCTGCTGAGATTCCGATGGACTTCTTGCATGGTGACATTCAGATCCTTAGATAGTTTCGAAAGCTTAGAATCGTGTTCGGTTAATTTGAAAAGAATCGAAAGTCTCTGCTCGCTGCCAAGCTCAAAAAATATTTGCTCCGTATGCATCATGGGATTCGAATTAGTAAGGGGAGGGTTTCGTATGTTGTGTACCACTAGATAACTACAACAATGTTCTTGGAATTATCTTTTTCCTGTCAGTAATTGCGATACTTTAGCAGAGCCCTAATTAAGAGTTGCAGACTGACGATGCAATATCGAAGCATCAGCCTGCAATGATTCTTTGCATTTGCAGGTACCTGAGAAATGATACGAGCAAATCCTAATAAGAGGTACTACCGCTATTGCGCTTGTTTTCCTAGTCTAAAATGTAGGAATATATTTTTCTGTTTCTTCATTTGTGCGAGTCGGTCCTATCTTCTGTCAAGTCCGCTGGTAGGC
Source organism: Candidatus Nitrosopolaris wilkensis (assembly GCA_003176995.1). Taxonomy (GTDB): domain Archaea; phylum Thermoproteota; class Nitrososphaeria; order Nitrososphaerales; family Nitrososphaeraceae; genus Nitrosopolaris; species Nitrosopolaris wilkesensis. The sequence goes on along the minus strand of QHBN01000042.1, from coordinate 38,260 downwards.
CTTTTTATGAGTATGGTCCAACCCTGAAATAGGGGTACCTAAGTAAAATTTAGCTGCCACATCTAGAAAATTTTACCGACCTGTGAATATATATGGCTGGTTTTGGCACCTTAATGCGGCCACAACCATGGAAGCAACACAGCCATTACCACTATCGCTGTCATTACTAACGTAACCAGCGTTGGGGCATTCTTCAATGTGCTCGGCCTTGATCTTATTCTGTTTTCAATTAGCGACTTATAAAATTGGCCTCCATCTAACGGACCTATTGGCAGTGCGTTGAAAATTCCTACGTTAAAATTGATAAACCATAACCAAAACAGCATATTAGCAACTAAGGGAAAAGCGGACCCTAACACGCTTGAATGATATTCATGGGCCATCAGATCAGAATAGGGAACCGAGCCTTGTGCCATGGTAGGAGGCAACAATAGTGCTATAGGATTGGAACTGAAGGCATTCTTGTATCTGCTTAATACCTGGGTCGGGTCCGGTGCTACATCTGTTATCGTGATACCCAAAATTCCCCGACCTGCCTCTACGAATTGCGGCATAGGGACAGACCGGATTATCTGATGTCCAGCCTTGTCTTTCCATGTTATGTTAACGGTTTTACCCAGATTTGACCTAAGAAACTTTCCTAAATCATCTGTGCTGTGCACTTTCTGCCCCGCTACTGTCTCGATCACAGATCCTTTCGATAACCCGATCGAATCCGCAAGAGTGTGGTCTCCTACTCCTACAACTACAACCCCAGATTGATGTATAATATTGGTTGAAATAGGAGTAAGGGTAGAGGTTATAAAGAATAATGCAACCAAAGATACTACGGCAATTACCATATTGTTTAGTGGACCTGCAGTTAAGATTGCGCTTTTTTGCTTTAATGGAGTTCTTGATAATTCTTCTTGTGCAATATTAACAAAGGCCCCGATAGGGAATCCTAGAATTAGGACAATTCCTGTCGACTCAATTTTAATTTTGTGTACCCTAGCGACTATGCCATGGCCTGCCTCGTGTATTATAATCGTGACCACCAGCGCGATCCACCCATATGTCCACGGTAGATATGGGTTCAATCCTGGGATAAGCAAGTTAGACTGCGGACCTACTTCACGCACTCCAGCCCTCACTGTAGAGTTTGAAAACAACGCAATCAATGACCCTACGATGAGAAATATTGCTAGTGCAGTTATGATGGGCATGAGATAAATATTAAATTTAGCATAGACCCTAGCTGCCTTTGTGTTTGCTACCTTCTCAAAAAAGTTCAACCCAAAGGGTGTATGAACCAGTATGAGCGGAAACTTCACCTCAGCTCGAACTCTGTTCTTATTGTCCTGCTGTTCCAAAAGTACAAGATAATATATATCGACCGTATTTAAATTAAATCATGCTATTGAGATTTTTATCACAAATCAAATTATATGTATAGTGGATCAAATTAACTGGACTTGGCTACAGAAAAATTAAAACGGCCTATCTGGAGATGACTGTGTAAAGTATGCATGACTGTGATGCCTCTACGTTATCGTCTTTGTGGATGTCAATACTACCTTGACCCCAACTCTAGCACATATCCCGTGATATTCGATCCTACGAATGTGCAGCTTCGGTTATTCCATTCGCACTACAAATAGCACATTTGGCATATGAACCTTTGACATATTCTCCGCTGTTGCTTCGATGGAAGTGCTCATTGGTTTATAACCCTTCAATCTAGCTCGAGACGCTTCAATCCAAGCGATTACAAAACCCTTGCTGTTTTAATTAATTGATTAAGAACAGTTTATGCGAATATTCGCTGAACCAAAGAAACTATAGCGTCCTAGTAAGCATCAGCTGATCGAACTTGAGAGATGCTCTCAAACACTGCCGAACTAGAGGCTAATCATCGATCGTCCCAGAGATAAACACACAGCTAGGAAAAAGTTCTTCACACATGTACATCGCTTTTATTGATTTGCTACTTTATTATATCCTGACTAGACCTCATGTACTTAGATTTAGAATTGTTACAAGGAAGAGATAACTCAGATGTTGCTATCAACTACGATTCAAAAAAGAAGATCGCCGAACCACCTCTAAATTTATTGTTTAACCCTTCTTTAGTTAGCAAGAAAGATGTTTGGGATATAGATATAAGTAAGCTTCTCGGACTTTTGTTAAATATTATTCACGCCTCCGGAAAAAAAGATCTTCGATTATGCGGAATTGCAGCTTTATCTTCATCGATGATACACCGTCTTAAAGTCGAAAGCATTTTTAGGCTAGAGAAAGTAGCTATGCAGAAGAAGACGATCATAGATCCAGTCACTCATGATCCTATAACAGATCTTGATGCGATTGAGCTTCCATTCAGGTTCGAATCGACGTACCCCGTATCTTTAGAAGAACTTCTTCAAGTGTTAGAGAATATGATCTTCGAGATCTCAAACCCGGACTCGAGGAAAAAAAAAAAACTTACTATCGAACCAGTACAAGGTTTTGACTTTGATCAATACTCGCAGAAATTTGAACAAATAATACGAGAATATGAAGATAAGATTTTTGGTATCGTTAATGTAGACCTTGTGGTGATGTTTAGAATGCTTATTTCAAAAATGGGATCGTTAGAGGTTGCTAGGTACTTTATAGCATTACTTTATCTTGTGACTAAAGGAAAAATAAATCTAGAACAGAGTGAGGATTCTGAAGACATAAAAATTACGATCAAGTGAACATGTATGCGAATTACTAAATCCACCAGTAGAATAGGTATGCGAAGTTGAGGGGTTCTCTTCCAGCTGAGGAAATCACTGCGAGAATCGAAGCTGCATTATATTCAGCGGGTCGGCCCTTGTCAATTGAAGAATTGGTAAGAGCATCTGGAACCAATTCAAAATCGAATACAAGGAAAGTCGTTAACGAACTAATTAAAAAAACAAAATCCGTTTTCACGGCCATAGAGATAACTGAATTAGCTGATGGAACTTTCGTGCTTCAATTAAAACCTGGCTATACACCCCTAATCAGAAAATATGCGCAGCGTCCGTTAATTCCAACATCGGCTCTTAAGACATTGTCGTACATTACATATGAACAGCCTGTGACTTCGAAACGTCTCATACAGATTAGAGGAAGTCAGGTATATGCCCATCTTAAAACCTTGAAGCAAATGGGATTCATCGAGCTCGAAAAACTTGGAAGGTCGAAAACATACCGAACTACAAAGAAGTTTCGAAGTTATTTTGGTGTAACTGACCTTGAATCTTTAAGAAATTCGCTAGTAACGACGCCCGATAATCAGAGTAAAAATAATAAACTAACACATCGTAACAACCTAACGATCGCCGCAACAGGATCGCCGATAGAGGAAGCGGAAAGGTCTTAATAAGAGGAAGATACTTATAGCGATTACTGATGCGGAAGTCATTAGAAAACCTAGCAGGACGTAAAGCTTCTGGCGGTCGTCGAGTTGCGTCAAGAGCTAGACGGAAATTCGAACTGGACAGATATCCAAACGAGGCTATCGCGGGTACTACCATAACAACTACCAGGATGACGAGAGGAAACAACATAAAGACGGCCTTAAAATCTGCAGAAACCGTGAATGTCTTGGATCCAAGTTCAAAAAAAACGACTAAATTGGCGATAATACGTGTCACAAAGAATCCTGCAAACAAAGATTATGAGAGGAGAGGGGTGGTTAGTAAAGGAGCGTTGGTTGAAACAGAAGCCGGGACCGCAAGGGTAATTTCGCGTCCAGGTCAAGATGGCAGTGTTAATGCAATTCTAATAAAATAGTAATTTCAAGTTCTCATTATAGGTTAATTTTTGGTACGTAATGATCATCAAACAAGAAAGAAAGCCAGATATTTAATTGTTGGAAAGATAGAGTCAGTGATTAGGCATGGTTTCTATTCGGCCGTTGTATCCTCACCCAGCACTACTACTCGAAGAGGAAAGGACTGGGATAAAACGCACATATCTGGTGGTATCCGACTTACATATCGGATTTGAGAGTGAGCTGAACCTACGAGGAGTCACCGTTGACTCGAAATATTCTCTCAATACGATGCTTGAAGAGTTACGTGACCTTATCAAATCAAATCAGTTAGACGGCGTAATATTACTCGGTGATGTAAAGAGCACCATACGATCCATAAGCAAACAAGAATGGAACCAAGTCCCGGAATTCTTCAGAATACTTTCTGGACACGCGAGTATTTATGTAGTACCAGGTAATCATGATACCTACGTTCGGTTCTTAATCCCACAGAATATTAATATTATGAGCGTCAAAGGCATGGTAGTGGAGGAGACCTTGTTAGTGCACGGCCATACGATGCCATCCTCTGCTAGAGCATCGATAAAAAGAATTGTAATGGGGCATATCCATCCGGTTTTCTCGAGATGCAATAGCGTTCTCAACGGGCGACGGATATGGCTGTATCTTAAAGTGAAGAGAAAGATGATATTCCCTGGAAGTGTAGGAACGCTCGACATCATAATCGTGCCCTCATTTAATAAGGACGTACATACGATGATTGATAAACGGTACGCTAAATCAATTTCGCCAATAATCAACAGGGCACTTCAGTATCACGCGATTGAACAGGCACTGGCTGTCACACTGGATGGTTCAATAGTTGCTGATGACGGTAACGTGGTGGCAAGGCTATTATCATGAACCTGTTTTGTACTAATGATAAGAATAACTAGATGTAATTTCAATGGTACTGTTCATAATTTGACGTAATCCCGCATAAAAGTCAATGTTGGAGTATTTGTCATTAACCATTCGAGAGTTTTGATGAACGAATTCGCTGCTTCCAGCGTAGTTAGGACAGGGACACCCATCTCAACAGCTTTTCTTCTGATTTGATATTCGTCATACAACATTCCAACATACTTCTCAATTGTAGATGTTGACGGGATATTTATAATAAAATTAATTTTGTGTTCAAACAGCAAATCTGAAATATTGGGTTTTCGGTCTGGCTCGCTAATCTTGTAAACCTCCTGAATTTTTTTGAAGTCATTATTTAGCAGGAATTCAGCCGTATGCTCTGTTGCCATTATATTGTATCCCATTAGTGAAATAAGTGAAATCAACGGCAACAATTTTTCCTTATTTTTCTGGCCCCCGATAGTAAGTAGTGCTGAACCCGATAACGGAAGTGCGTATCCTGCGGCGGTATACGCCTTAGACAATGCATCGTAAAAACTGTTCCCAAAGCATGCTACTTCGCCGGTAGATTGCATTTCTACGCTAAGCACTATGTCAGCGCCTTCAAGTTGCATAAAAGAAAATTGTGGGACTTTGATTCCGAATCCTGAAGTCTTTAACCAGAGATCTTTCGCGTTTTTCGGAAGAGCCCTGCCAGTCATCGCCCTTGCAGCAATATTTATTAGATTTATTCCTACAAATTTTGACACAAAGGGCATTGACCTTGACGCTCGGATATTTGCCTCTATTACCAATACTTCATCGTCCTTGATGAGATATTGAATGTTAAAAGGACCCCTAACATTCAACGCTCTACCTATTCGACTTGAATAATCCACTAATGTCTCAGTAGTTTTTCGGTCAAGTCTCCACGGGGGTATACACATGAGAGCATCTCCAGAATGTATACCCGCATTATCAATGTGTTCTATAATAGAACCTATCAGAACTTCATTGGTACCTCCTACAGCATCTACTTCCACCTCTGAGGCGTCCTGTAAAAATTTGCTGATAACTATTGGGTAATCAGGACTAACTCTTACAGCATCTGTCAAGAATTGCTCTAACTGTTGTTCCGCCCAAACAATTTTCATGGCTACGCCGCTTAGAACATACGACGGTCTAACTAAAACAGGATAGCCGACAGTTTCTGCAAATTGTTTGGCTTTTGATATGCTAGTAAATTTTTTCCATGCGGGTTGCTTAATGTTCAATGAATCTAATAATTTTCCAAATTTTTCTCTATCCTCAGCTCTATCGACGTCCTGGCTCCTCGTACCAACTATATTAATTCCTTGTTTGGCCAGCTTGGGAGCAACGTTATTAGCCGTCTGTCCTCCTACACAAGTTACTATCCCAACTGGTTTCTCTTTTTCAAAAATGTCCATTATTCTTTCAAAGGTCAACTCTTCAAAGTATAATCTATCAGAAATGTCATAATCTGTAGAGACGGTTTCAGGATTGCAATTAATTATTGAAACATCAGGGACCCCGTTTTCTTTTAGACCCCACACTGTGTTTACTGTTCCCCAATCAAATTCCACGCTACTCCCGATCCGATAGGGGCCGGCGCCAAGTACGATGACGCTTCTCTTAGATCCCGTTTCCACCATGATGTCATCATTCTGGCCACCATAGGTCAAATATAGGTAGTTTGTTTTTGCAGGCCACTCGGCAGCTAGTGTATCGATCTGCTTTACCACAGGTCTGATTCCAAAGCGGTGTCTCAAACTCCTTATCTTTAGTTCGTCGATGCCTAGACATCTTCCTATTTGCTTATCTGAAAAACCAATTTTCTTTGCTTCTTTGATAATATTTTCATCAAAGTCAGTTTGTTGTCGTAATCTATACTCCATATCAATTATGTTTTTAATTCGGATCAAAAACCATGGATCTATCGCTGATAGCATGGTTATTTTTTGTAAAGTCATCCCAGCTTTCATCGCTTTGACAACGTCAAATATAATTTCGTCAGTTGGATGGAGCAACGCTTGTTCCATTGTTTCTGTATACTCCGTACTACCTTCCCCCCCTTCCTGTGTTTCATCCTCTTCTCCATCTCCCTGCGCTGGAAAGTTTGGCACGTTGGGTCTGCCTTCGGCTTGGGTCTTGTATTCAATAGGATTGGCTACTAGGCCATCTTTTCCTATTTCAGACATCCTAATTGCTTTTTGTAAGATTTCCTCGAAACTTCGTCCGATGGCCATCACTTCACCGACTGATTTCATTGTGCTTCCGAGTTTACGTTTCACGAGCTCAAATTTACGAAAATCCCACCGAGGCATTTTGAGGACTACGTAGTCTAATGAAGGTTCAAAACAAGCAGTTGTCGCCCTGGTAATACTGTTAATCAACTCCGGTAGAGAATATCCCAGTGAAATCTTTGCAGCCATATATGCAAGTGGGTATCCTGTCGCTTTACTGGCGAGCGCGGAAGATCTCGAAAGCCTAGCGTTTATTTCTATAACGCAGTACTTTGGAGACGTCGGATCAAGTCCGAACTGAACGTTGCATTCTCCCACAACCCCACAATAAGCCGTCGCACGCAGAGCGGCCGAGCGTAACAAATGGTATTCAGAATTATTCAAGGTTTGCGATGGCGCTACAACGATATTATCCCCAGTATGCACGCGCATTCCAAGGATGTTTTCCATATTGCAAACAATAACACTATTTCCTTTTCCATCTCGCATTACTTCGTATTCAATTTGTTTCCAGTCTCCGACATACCTCTCGATTAGGACTTGTCCAACCATACTGAGTGATAATCCACGCCGTACAATTTCTTGAAGGTCGTACTCGTTGTAAGCAACACCACCTCCTCGCCCAGCTAGTGTATAAGCTACTCGAACGATCACTGGATAACCTATCGCACTGGAAACTTTGGATGCCGTTTCTAAAGTATACGCAGGGGCGCTAGGTAAAACAGGCACACTACTTCTTATCATGGCGTCCTTGAATAGCTGCCTATCCTCAGTTATCTCGATGCCCTTTATTGAAGTACCCAGAATGTTGATCCCATATTTTTCCAGTATTCCAAGCTTGTGAATCGCAACGCCGCAATTGAGTGCAGTCTGTCCTCCGAAGCCTAGCATAATGGAATCTGGCAGCTCAGCTTCGATGACTTTTTCAACGTAGCTGGCGTTAATCGGTAGTAGGTATACTCTGTTTGCGAACCTTGTGTCTGTCTGAATGGTCGCAATATTGGGATTAATTAGGACGCTTTTGATGCCATCTTCTTTTAAAGCCTTAAGGCATTGTGAACCGGAGTAGTCAAAATAACGGTCAGAATGTCTGACTTTCGCCTGCTTCTCCGATTTTAATTGCCCCGCTTCCGAGAACAAGAACTTTTTTTATTGTTTCATGTTTTGGCAAATTTCCTCCTCTTTAGTGGTTTTTTCTTCTTCGCCGCAGACATCACTTTTGGATTATTATTATTATTATTATTCTCATTGTTAATTTCAGTTGTTCGGGCAGATGATGACCTTCTGTTGAAATCGTCAATTAATTCTTTGAATCTATCAAAAACAAATATACAGTCATAAGGTCCTGGAGACGCTTCTGGATGAAACTGGACCGCAATTATCGGTTTAGATTCATGCTCAATTCCCTCTATTGTGTGGTCATCTACATTTGAAAACCACACTTTAAAGCCCGTACCGTTTAGGCTCTTAGGCTCAATTCCATAACCATGATTCTGGCTAGTGATGTAAGCACGATCACTTCGTAAATCTATGCAAGGTTTATTCTGTCCTCGATGACCGAATTTTAATTTGTAGGTATCGGCTCCTGCTGCCAATGCTAGAATCTGGTGTCCAAGACAAATTCCCAAAGTCGGGACTGATGCCTTGATAAGCTCGCCTGCAGTTTTGATTGCAGTTTTGCAAACTTTTGGATCCCCAGGACCATTGCTAATTACTATGCCCTTTGGTTTGTGCAACATCACTTCTTCAAAAGATGAATCCCACGGGAGACGCGCGACCCTGAAACCTATCCTGAGAATATTACGTATAATGCTGTTTTTTGTGCCGGTATCCAATAGTACAAGGGTATCCCTTGCTTTATCGCCATACACGCGGGGAATACTAGTCGAAACTTCAGGCATAAAATTTTGTTGACCGTACTGCTGGTTTTTTATAAGGCCAGACAATCTTTTTCGTACGTCAATTTCTGAGTTAGCCGCCACGCCTTCTTGGACAGCCCAAGTGCTGATAGCACCCATCATCACTCCATTAATTCTCAGTTTCTTCGTAAGTTCTCGAGTATCTATATTACATATTCCTGGAATCCTTTGGTCGTATAGCCATTCATCAAGCGTTTTGACACAACTCCAGTGACTTGCTACGACCGATAGTTCTTGAATTATTAAGCCTCTGATTTGGACTCTACCAGATTCAAAGAACCTAGGCAATCCAAATTCGTCAGTGTCTTCGATACTCGGAACACCATAATTTCCAATTAGTGGATAAGTTAGACATAATATTTGACCGCGATATGAAGGGTCTGTAAGTGTTTCCGTGTATCCAACCATACCCGTGTTAAAAACGACTTCGCCAGCAATATCAGCAGGATACCCGAAACCAATCCCATCGAATATGCTGCCGTCCTCTATCATGAGCTTTCCTTGGTCGCCAAAGTACGACCGACGAAGTGTTGGAATTTTTGATCGTTAGCAACTCTTCGGGACTACAAATTTAAGTTTTGCTCTTGATTCATATTTCGTTGCTATAGCGTCCCATCGTTCGCAACATATGTCCGATAAACCATGTCATAGAATCTGTCTTGGATCATTGGGCAAACTCAATTCGCTGACATCACTTGTCCTTATATCCCTGGTAATTAGGACTGGGGCTTGGCGGAGCATTCGATCATTAACTAAATATATACTAGCTTGATTCACCCACTTGGATGCCAAAAAAAGCCAAGCGGCAACAGAACGTCAAGAATAGCAAGTTTACATTTTCCAAATATAAATATGCCATAATGATTTTTGTAGGTATCGCAGTAGTTGTCGTAATAGCCGGCTATTTTGGAATACATTCTTTGATTCCTGTGAATGGGAATACTCCAGCTTTTGCTCCTCCGATAAATACATTTATGAAAGCAAGTCATTCTCCTCAAACGGGCTGGCTGTTCACCAGCCAGTCTACGGCCGCTTCACGAAGTAATGGCATGGGAGCAGGATTTAACAGCCCGACGATTTTCCTAAAGTATGGTGCGCTTGACTCGATCCATTTAATCAACGAGGATGCAGATACACGCTCACTCCATAACCTGAATATAGATACATTTAACGTACATACCAAAAGCCTGGGGTATTTTGAAAGTCAGTCCCTCACGTTCATTGCAAATAAAATTGGCACATTTGTTTACTACTGCAACATACATCCGGAAATGAGAGGCCTAATAAAGGTCGAGCAATGATCACTTTTACCATAACTATGAGAATTCATTGATGTAACTGAATTCTATCATATTCTAGACATCTCTCAATTCAACCAATCTATCGGGATATCCTGGTATACACCGTTAGGTAGAACGCGTCTAATAGATATGGGCAATGCTTTAGCATATAATTCCGCTGTTGCTAGAGAGATTGAATCTCTTACCTCTTGGGTTACTCTAATAAACGCCGGCGCTCCCATAGAAAGCTGTAAAGACCTGGCACCTGTGATCCTTGCCTTTTCAAACCTCGTAATGCGTGCCGGTCCGACTAAAACTTGAGTGCCATTAGGGATAATCTCCTTGAGTGCGAATTCAACTTCAGCATAGGTCACAACTTCATCTTCAGGGCGGCTCGATTTCTTGACTGGAGTATCTCCTAATTGTACCTCAGCTTTTTCGAGTGTAGCATCATGTTTGACGGCTGTTTTTTTCAAGGCCGTGGGGACATCTCGCTGGCTACGGCTCTTTTTCGTAGTATCGTCTGTCCCCTTAGCAGTTTTAGTTTTAAACTTTTTGGAAGAGGTCTTTTGATTTGAAGAATGTTTAACCACCAAGAATGCTCCAGAGGATAACAATTATATAATTAAATGTTGCGAATTTTACAATGTCCACTCAATTAAATCTTCCCATTAAGGCAGTTTGGGTTAAGGTGAAATAAGTTCAGCACGGTTTCAAGGATACCTCTTATTATAGAGATATCAAATAAGGGAGTCATCGAGTGCGAAATTATTCGCCATCTTTCCCCGATCACAACTACGATTATTTTAAGAGGTTTGCCTCTCAAGGACAGGATTCATAGGCTGGGAGAAAATTTAATATATGTAGAGACCGGCTTAACGATAGGAGCAGAGAAACAACGATCTCGATTCAAACGTGGCGAGATGGCCTACTTAACGTCTAACGGTTCCGTATGTATATTCATTAATGATTCTGCACCAATATCTGCTATGAATCCGATAGGGGTAGTTAAATCCAACCTGCAGTTAGCAGAATCGGCGCAAACAGGAGCCGTAATGATACTACGTCATATTAATTAAACCTGCTCAATCAACTGGTATACTCTATGGCCGCTATAACCTCCAACACTTTTAACTATGCCCTTTGCTTCGAGTGATTTGATATATCCGTTAGCTACAGAAATTTTTACGCCCGCAGATCTTGCTACACCTTGAATCGTAATAGCTTTCATACTCTGTATAGCTCTCCTACCTTGTGTATCCTCCACCAAAACCGAGAGCTTTTGTTTTTGTTGGACTTTTCCTAAAGCCTTCTTGGTCTCTTCCTTTTTTGCAGGTTTATCTCCGTCATGACCAGAGGCTGGAGAAGATTTTTCAGATCCCAATGGTTTTTTCTTACTGCCGCCCATACTAACTGTACATATCTGTCGCATTTTATAAATTGTGCTCCAGTTTTGATACCGCTCACGTCCTTTACCAAGCTCCGGGCGCTTTAAGTTATTAGGTTTAGGTTACCAGGCACTGGTAATCCAATTCTAAATAATAATGCAGTAAAAATCAAGCGTCTTTATTACCGTGCAACAACTCGATCCAAAAGATATATGAATTGATTGAGTTTTTCTCTTGGGACCACTGCCCCACATGCTTTTTCGTGTCCTCCGCCGCTTCCACCTATTTCTGAACTAATCTGATTTACTACCCTTCCTAGATGCACTTTACAGGATTTGTTGCCACGTATAGAAAAAATATAGGAATCAATTTCGTCTTTTAACTTATAGACCATTGCAACTGGCTTTTCTGAGATACCCAAAACAAAGTTGACAATCATGCTGGCAGATAGTGCCGAATTATTTTGCGCATACGCAATGTTATCGGATTTAGTTATAGATCCTTCTATTTTCTTAATAGCATCGGAAACCTTTCTGGCGTAGCTTTCTGCTATGGTGAAACCACCTTTTATATCGTGAGGATATTTCATACCTGAAAGGAAATTGACAAGCTCAATTAGAAATTTGTCGTCATGCTGTTTAGCCGAGATCATATAGGAAAGCACAGTAGATTCCAACATTAGAAATTGCCTATCATACCGCGAGACGATGGCAGAAGCGATAGGCTTATTTTCCATATAGTCGGTCAATGAACTAGCAGCAGCAAAAAAAGCCGCATGTGGCTTTAATTTCTTTTTGAATTTATTGTATATTTGTACACTACTGCATTCTTCAACTGAGTGAATCAGCAATACTCCTATTTTCTTTAGTGCGATAATGCTCTCTCGATTTATGTCATGATGATCAATATATGTGACCTTAGCACCATTTGAGATGATTTTACCGACTATATCTATAAAATCTCCCTCATTTTTTTTACTCAAACCCAAGTCGCTAACAAAAATTCGATCAAGTTTAGGTAAAAAGTCAGCAGCAGCCAGTTTGTCGAGGGTAGAGATAATATTAGGGTAATCGACCAAGATGATAGTTTTAGCATTAAAAGCTGCCTTGATCAATACAGCAGATAATATACCATCGACATCCTCTTTATGTGACAGGCACGCTGTTGTAGACATCTTTTGGTTTCATACAAAAATTCCTAAATTTAAGTTGTGTGTACGAAAGGCGTTTAGTTGCTAACATACTGTTAGTTTCATTGTTTATTGATAATGTTTCTTTGCAGCCAAGATAAAAAATCTTCTATCAGAAGTGGCATAGATTGCATTCTAAAGCCGATATAGACGTGCACGAGACGATTCTGCGATGCAGCGGGAGTAAAGTTAGAGCCAAATGTCACGATATAATTCCTCGCCTCGGAAATAGCACTATAATTCCGCGCCCGTTTCAAACTGCCCGAAGGGACGATTTACTGAAAGATAGGGTCTCACTCAGAATCCGTTCGAGAGGATCTCGAAGAGCCAGCCCACGTAGGCGAATTAGTCTTTACGTGCAGACGGCAGATTAGAACAGTGGACCTAAATAATAGATAACAAGAAGAATGAATCTCTGGCCCTGGACCTCATGAGCGGCCTGTCTTTCCTATTAACGGTTTGACTTTTATCGTTAGCTTAAAACTTGTCAAAATATCTTTACATCTGTTACGGATGGTAACTTCAGTCACTCCTGCCAAGCTTGATAAATCTATCTGTAGAAGATTGACTCCCAGTAGAATTGCAGCTAGATAAATATATGCTGCGGCCAGCCCGTTTGGGGATTTGCCATCTGCAAGAAGGTGATTGTTGGACTTGTGAGCTATCTCAATCGCTAGTCTCTCTACCTTGGCTTCAATTCGTGCCATGTTTGCGAGTTTGGCTATGTAATGATCAATTGTAAGCGTTACCGGGATTGGAAGTGACGTTACCGTGGTTGTTATGGCTGCTGAAATTAATACTGATTCGGAGCCTACTGCGCCTTCTACCAATTCCGGGAAATGACTAGACAATGATGTAGAGAGCTGCGTGGGGTGTTCTGTAAAGACGCCCATCTCCATAACCATCATCCTGTAGTATTTAGAAGCTAGTTTTAGGCTAGACCTATCCTTCTGAGTAATGCCAGTTGCTTCCACGATTTCTTCTAACGACCTTACTACAGAGCATCTTTTACAGGCTAGATAAATTGTTGCTGCCGCCATGGCGTTGATAGATTTTCCTTTTGCCCCACTCCTGCTCTCAAAATTTCGATAGATCATCGCTGCTGTTTCCACCAGTATCTTCGGAAAACACATCGCTGAGCAAGTTTCGTTAATCCTGGATAAGACGTTTGAGAGTCTTCTCTGTTTCGGGGAAGCTACTCTTATCCTTGAATGCCATTTCCTCATGCTATTCATCTGTTCTGCCATTTGGCAGTCAATTGATTTGCCGCAGTAATCCTTCGAACCAAAACCAATCTCGGTTCTTAAACCGTAATCGTGTAATGAAAGGCTTGTGTATCCGCTAGCACGCGTATTCTTTGACCTTTCTTCAAAGTCAGAGGAATTGCTTTCAGGACCATAATCGTCAACCTGGTCCATGACTACATAACCACATTTTTGGCAGATGTATTCACCTATGTTGTAATCATGAATGAGCCCAGATTCGCACTCAGGACACTGCGTATAGTATTCTGCTGAATTCAAATCTATATCACTTCGTCATTGTGTTAGGTACAGGTATGATTCGCATTCCCGCTCTCCTGTTCATAAATGTAAATTTTGACCTGTCGAGAAATTTGTTCTGTAAATTCAAACCCCTTCTATTGACAATCTTATTCATATTACATAAATTATTGAACATTTTTCGGTTGCTTAGTTTATAAAAAATAAGCCTTGTTAGATGAAGTAGATATTTCTGGATAGACACACCCGTTCAGGAGTAGGAGAAGATTATTCTATTTATTTAGGATGGTCATAACAATTTACCATAATTAGAAATATTTCTAGTCCCGATATTAGCTACTGAATCGTCTAATTTAGATTTGACATGAGAAGGATAATAAGTCAAATTCTGGATGAAAAAACATTTTTGTCTTTGATCTATTATAAAAATTGACAATCAAGCTTATTATCTGACAGATACATCTAAAACATGAAAGAATCTAGCGACGAAATGAAATGTACGAAAATTGCCGTATACGGAAGATGTAGGGGAAAGCAGGTTGTCTAGAAGACTTGCAATCTTTGCTTTTTGGTTTCTAGGATTTGGCATAGGCTTTCTTGGATATCTATCCCTTCCAAGCATCGCGCAATGGTTTGCTATGGCCATACCAAATTTCCTGAACCAAGCAGTAATTGGAGCTCTAATAGCAGGAGTTGTCGGATCAGCAGTTAGTACGTTTTCGATAGTAACTTGGGCTAACAGAAGCGCAGCGGTTTAACCTCCACTTCTAGCTATCTTGCATTTCTCGGGTCCCACAGACCATTCTTCTTAATTGCTGGCAAATGTTACGTGAGGGCATTGAACTGAAAACATTGAACCGAAATCGACATAGAAGCCTTTTGAACCAGTTGAAACAGAAGATGCAGTAATGCATGCTTACTAAAAAAAAGACGGAAAAAAATTATCTGTCCCCTTTAAGATCGATTTGGAATACCTCAACTGTATTACAAGGAAGTTATACTTTCCCCAGTCCGAGAGAAGTATGTAGATATCCCCACCACATCAGAGATATCCTAGGGCTACAAAACCTCTTATCGTTACCCCTAAAGCAGGTTCTTGTCCAAAGAATACGTGCTAATACATAGATCATAGCACTATAGGGATGTGTGGAAGAGGGACTTCTGAGATTCGAATCAAGGCCAACGATCATATGGTTGTAGGGAAAGCGTGATCAAGACGGATTAGGTTGAAATCAAATAAGGCACATGCATATCAAGCAGGAGAAAAGAGTGCGACACTGAACCACTTTTTTTCATCGACAAAATTTCTCTTTAGTATAAATTGGCTGGCCTCTGCCATTTGTTTTATTTCCTCTTCAGAATACTTGTACGAATTTTCAGTGTGGATCGTCTCATTTTTATCAAAGCTAAAGGTCTGACCTAATCTGCCTACATATACCTGCTGATCTTTGGTCGATACTAGATGCATTTCGACCCTTTTGTAGCAAGAATTGTAAAAAGCATGGTGAACGAAGCTATCGAGATTAAACTCTCCTCTTAATTCTCGATTTATTCGAGTCAATAGATTTAAGTTAAACCTCGCTGTTATACCCTCCTTGTCATTATAAGCTGCCTCCAAAACGTTTTTGTTCTTATGAAGATCGATACCGAGTAAGAGATCATCACTCTTCTCCATTTTACTTCTTAAATTTCTGAGGAAAGCTACAGATTCTTTTGGTTCAAAATTCCCGATGCTAGATCCTAGGAAAATTATCAATTTTTTGTCAGGGATTTGGCGATCGGCGGCAATCAAACTATTTGCTTTATCAATGCCATCAATATAATCTGAAGAAATTCCTATCGTTCGAAGACTAGAAAAGTCGGCAGAAAGGCTATATATTGTTTCACGCAACATCGCCTGGGAAACGTCCACAGGAAAATAATATAGACTCGGCTGTCTTAAGAGAACCTTCTGCAAAAGGATTCTCGTTTTGCTGGAACTGCCGCTTCCAAGTTCAATAATACTTATCTTTTTCTTGCCATGCATCCAGACCATCTCTGTAGAATGTTGTCTTAATATCGCTGCCTCCGTCCGCCAGGGGTAATACTCTGGTTGACGACAAATTGCTTCAAAGAGCTGCGATCCCGCACTATCATAAAGATACTTTGGATTAACCCGCTTCTGGTCTCTGGCTCCTAGTCCTTCTTTGATGTTTCGAACAAAGCCTTCATCCAGCTGTGGTTCACTTCTATTATACATTAGGATTCATCTGGCACCTGTCGCGACGACTCCAGGAATGGCTGTGAAATAAACCATGCGATAGCTAATACAGCCTGTCAAAGTATTTAATAATAATCTATCCTTCTTCCGATTCGCCCAAGATCCCTGTACCAGTGCCTATTCCGCAATAAGACATCGCTAAGGATGATCACTAGTAATAATTTGGCTTTGTCTGCATAGGCTGATAAAATTAGTATACCTGACACTTTTGGAACATCCCAAATTAGAATTTAATGTGTTCGGGATTTGTATAACTCTTGAGGAAACCAAGTTGTGCCCGAATATGAATCCTATATAGTAAGATTATTGACTCATTGTCCAAGTACTTGTGTATGATGCGGAAGCTTTTTCTTGCACATGTCAACTAAGAGATTTCGTTGTAGATGGCAAGTACTGACGATGAACTAGTCGTGCAACTGAGATGCTCGAGATGGGTAAATTATTGAGAGGAAAGAGACAGAGAGAGCATGATAAAACGCTTTCCGTAAACATCGGAGGTATGGAGCTGCGTAATCCCACTATGCTTGCTTCTGGTTTTTTAGGTATTTCTCAAGCTATTTTCAACAGGCTTTACAACGCAGATGTTGGAGCGATAGTGAGCAAATCAATTAGCTGCGAGCCCATAGAGGGTTATAGAAATCCTACTGCAGTATGTTTGGAAGGCGGGAGTTATCTGAATGCTGTGGGTCTTGCAAACCCTGGTGCAGATGCATTTTCGAGTGAAATCGCCTCCAACCCATGTGTTCCGATAATAGTCAGTTTGGTTGGTTCATCTCATGACGATTTTCCAAAGATAATAAACAAATTCGATGGCCTAAATATTCTGGGATATGAAATTAATCTATCATGTCCTCATGTAGCCAAAATGGGCATGGAGGTAGGAGATGATCCAGATATGGTGACCAAGGTTGTAAAGACTGTAAAGTCTCATACACTCAAGCCGGTTGTCGTTAAAGTTGGCATTGGAAACGTAGACCTTCTCGATATTGCAAGGGCTGCAAACGATGCAGGAGCTAATGCGATTACAGCAATTAATACAATTCGTGCCATGACTATCAACATTGAAAGTGGAATCCCGGTCCTGAGTAATAAAATTGGCGGCCTGTCTGGCAAATCAGTGAAACCCATTGCCATTAGATGTGTTTATGAAATTTCTAAAAATGTCGCGGTACCGGTGATTGGTTGTGGTGGAATATTCAGCTGGGAAGATGCTGTCGAGTTCATGCTCGCAGGGGCATCAGCGATACAGCTTGGTAGTGTGATTGGTTACGAAGGATTTGGGGCATTCCAGAAAATCTGTTTGGGTCTTAAAAGATACTTAGAAAGGAAGGGAATGAAGAAGCTCACGGAGTTAGTAGGACTTGCCCATAAATATTAACATTATAAGAAGCGTACTTATTGAACGGGTGCTTAATGAAACAGTTAGTGTCAAGACAATCCTCTTTAAGGATAGAGTCTCTTCCAAGGCTGAACCCGGCCAGTTCCTTATGGTCTGGATTCCTGGGGTCGAAGAGCTGCCGATGAGCGTCATGGTTGCTGACGAGGTAGATAGCGCCGCGATCACAATACGCAGAAAGGGAATTGGGTCGACGGCGCTGTTCAATAAACGAATTGGTGAGATGCTTGGGATTCGTGGTCCTTATGGCAACCATTTCAAGATTGCCCCGAATGCAAGAACGGTGCTATTGGTTGGTGGAGGTACAGGACTTGTACCTCTAATTAGACTAGCCGCAAAACTGAACGAAATGAGAATTTGTTGCACACTGATAATCGGGGCAAGTGCAAAAAGAGAAGTATTTTTTGAAAATACAGCCGATGCAGTTCTGAGTGATACTAAACACAAGATAATAGTCAGTACGGAAAACGGTGATTATGGATTTAAAGGAACTGCGACTGATGCTATGACTCAAGCTCTTAAAGAGGAAACGTTCGATAGTGTATATACCTGTGGTCCGGAATTAATGATGAAAAAGGTTCTAGCTATTGCTTATGCGTATTCCCTACCTATTCAAGCCAGTCTTGAACGACATATGAAATGTGGAATAGGGATTTGTGCTAGTTGTTGTATTGAAGATAAACTCGTTTGTAAAGATGGTACTGTATTCTGTGAAAAGCAGTTATCTAAAATGAATGAATTCGGCAGGTGTTACAGGGACAAAACTGGACGAAAAATTGTATACTGAAGTACCCGTATCTATCTTTTTATTGTTTCATAGTTATTATTCTCCTGACGCCCTCTGCAGAGTTTCGCGGACAACCACAGATCTGTTGGTGACCACTTGATTGATAAGGCCGGTTCCGTCCTCGTGCTGAAGGATCAGGGAGGGGCATGGCTCCGAGATAAATTACCTTTGCAACGATTGTGATCAAACTTAATCTTGCACTCTTGGAGCAAGATAGAAGTGAATTCTCCCTACGTTGGCCATTCTAAATTCCAACCTCAGTGGCATTTTACTAGAATATTCCGCTGCAATTGATCCTCCTGCTCCACTTACGGCTTTTGTGATTTTCGTCAAATAATCGAGGCTGTATGTTGCTTTGCTATTTTCTTTCACCTCTAACTCTTCTAAACCCGCGCTTTCGGATTCCAAAATTATGTCCGCTTCACCTGAATCTCCCTTACCTGAGAATTCTACCCGCTTGGATTCCGATTCTATCGAAATGTATTCAGACACCACCTGCACATCCGATAGAACTTTATCAAAGGCAACCGCATTTATCACCAGCTTGGAATTGAAATTCAACTTTGGTAATGGAGTCGCACTCGCGGAACTCTCGATGAGCCTTATTTTATATTCTCTTTTATAGCCATTATACATTTTAATATGCAACATGCTGTCTTCTCCCATACTTACCTCTATTGCGTCCCTCTTATCAGCTCGCTTGATCAATTTTGATAGTTCGTCGACCCTCACACCAAACTTTATTGAATCATCACATTCGTATCCCTCAAAGGTGGAATTAGGCCAATGAATATCTATAAGGGCCACGTGAGACGGGTCCATCCCTCTGAATGAAATTCCCTCCACTGTAGCTTCAAAGGTTGCTTCGTCAACTAAAGTAGAGATAGATGATACAATAACCTTCCATTCGTCTGGCGATCTTGTCTTAGCTACGAATACCAAACCAATTCTATCTTGTGGCTCTCACTTTCGGATTTTAAACATTGCTGTGCTAAAAAAACAGGCAATCAAGTCATGCTGGAGCCTGCCCCGCGGACGACGAGCGTTTCAAGAGGGCAAAAAGATACAAGCACAAAAATGACAACAGATCCAATTAACCATAATTTCTCCAAGTATGGCTGCATTTTGTACAGCGATAAAACTGAGTGGTGGGTTCGTCAGCAGACCTTGTCTGAAGCATCCACCAAAATGCCATATCATTTCCACATCTTGGACAATCAATCGTTGTTGCTGGCAATGCATCCAATCCCTTCTCGGCCTCCATGATTTTGAGAGAGCTTTGGGAGGAACCATCTGCACTCCGGATCGAATTCCCTTTTACTTGCGTTTTTTCGTCTTCTCTCTCCACAATCAGACCACATTTTGGACACGAGAGGATGCCTTCTTCAATCTTCGGTTTCATGCGTCTTTCACATTTAGGACAAAACTTCACGAGGTTACACCTAAGCTGAATATTTCTTTAAGGCATCATGTACTAAGCTACTAAGCAATTTAATGTTCTCAGAAGCAGACATGCAGGCATCTTGAAACGCTTCCATAGACACCTTCTTCTTGGTTACGACTCTAATGAGGTAATCCTTGATTAGAGGATGCTTCAGAACTACACCAGCAAATTCAACATTCTTCTCTTTAAGAAGTTCATGCTGTACGATGTACATCACGGAAATGTCTTCGTCCTGGAGTTTTAATTCGATTTCACGATCTTTTATATCGACAATTTCTGCAAGCATCAGTCAGACAACTACTTATTGAGGATATAAATGATACCATGAAGGCATCATTTTGAGAGACAGACAGAGTAGCATTACAAATGTCATCCTGAACAAAACTCACCATGAAAATAAAACGAAAAAAGGCGAGCCGGTCACTTTGGATTTGAGTTTTAAGATTGACGGAAATATCCGAGAAGTTTTTAATCCGAAGATGTGGGAAACAGCGTACGATAAGCATGATAACGTATTCAGGATGTCTATATCCGTCACGCTGAAAGTAAAAAGTAGGAAGATCTTCCTAACCAAGATTACAAGAAAGGCACCGATGTTCTGGACACGTAGCCCAACGATCCCATTTCGAATATGGGTATCGATTATTAGAGATGATACTCCGTTTTATCCCGTCACGATTGAGGAGGCTAAATCATTATTATTTGATGTCAATAAAATATTCAAGATAGAGACGAATAATCTTAATCATGGGAACCACACAACCTACGCCGATATCAAAGTTTCTTGGGGGAGGCATTACTATACCGAACCCGAAGAAATCTCAATTGTTTCGAATACCATAGATTTGCATATCGAAGACTAACTTATTCCGTCTATAAAGATGATTACTCTGCCATAAAAGACGTCCCGTCAATTTCAGAGATGTGTTATAGTAGATAGCATTATAAGACTGGTTGGGATATTGCACGATGTCTTCGTGAATTAGACACGATGTTTTCGCTAGAATCTTATGCTTCTGCTCCCTAGCTGTTACCGGTTATATTGGTATAATCTCGAGCAAGAGATTGTGAGGAGAAACATTTGTTAGATAAATGAGAAGATTTACAAAACTTCATTAATAGATAGGATTTCCTAAATGACATTTACATCATGAGGATGACTCTCGGTGTAACCAGCTGGTGTAATTTTGATAAACTCAGCGTTACTTTGCATTTCAGAGATCGTTTTTGCGCCGCAATAACTTAATCCGGATTTTATCCCTCCTACAGCTTGCCTAATAATCTCAACTACGCTCCCCTTGTATGGAACCATCGCTTCAACGCCTTCTGGCACATAATCATTTAGATCATCTGCGTCTGCTGTTTGGCCCCCTTCTTCTCTATATTTTCTGCCTAGTGACGCATAAAATGAAGCCATTCCTCTATACATTTTATATTTTTTTCCGTTCTTGACGATTGTCTTGCCTGGACTCTCATCGGTTCCACCAAATAAGCTTCCCACCATGACTGTAGATGCCCCTGCTGCGAGTGCCTTCGTTGAATCGCCGGACGTTCGTATTCCTCCATCGGAGATTATTGGAATGTTATATTCTTTTGCAACCTTAATACTATCCATTACTGCCGTTAGCTGGGGAACGCCAGAGCCTGTAATCACCCTCGTAATGCAGATGGATCCAGATCCTACTCCAACTTTCACTGCATCAACACCAGCTTTGATCAAGTCTCTAGTTCCTTCGCCTGTCGCAATATTTCCAGCTATTAATTCGCAATATGGAAATGCCTTCTTAATCATATGCACTGCATTAATCGCATTGTCGCTGTGACCATGTGCAATATCAACGACTATCGCATCAGAGCCAGCTTCCAGGAGCGATTCGGTGCGTTCTAAATAATCACCCTTTACTCCTACTGCAGCGCCAACGAGTAATCTACCCTTTTTATCTTTAGAAGCGTATGGATATTGCTCCATTTTCAATATATCTTTGCTCGTTATAAGACCGACGATCCGCCGTGTCGCATCAACAACTGGCAGCTTTTCGATTCTGTGATTGTGCAGGATTTCCTTGGCTTGCTCTATAGTAGTCCCCTCCTTCGCTGTAATCACATCCTTGCTCATCAAGTCTGCAACGTTACTGCCACCATTCTTCTCCAATGCGATATCTCGTTGCGTAATGATGCCGGCAAGTCTTTTTCCTTCTTCTTCAACGAGAAGTCCTGATACGCCATAATCTGTCATCATTTTTTTTGCATCCTTTACAGTCGTAGTCTCCTTAACAGTATAAGGTTGCTCAATAACGACTGATTCGGAACGCTTCACTTTGAGAATTTCATCTACTTGATCATCGATTGTCATGAACCTGTGAACAATCCCGATACCACCTTCCCTCGCTAGTGCAATGGCCATCCCAGCTTCTGTAATGGTGTCCATATTGGCGCTGATTAATGGGATATTCAGCGAAATATTAGTAGAAAGTCTAGTTCTAAGATCTGTCTGAGATCTTGATATGACGGCAGATCTTTTTGGGACTAGGAGAACGTCGTCAAACGTTAGCCCGTCTTTGATTTGCAAATTTTCCTTGATATGGTGGTGGCGTTTAGCGTTATAAGCCTTCCTGTCGAGAGCGCCCAACCCTCAATTTTAATTTGTATTATAGTATCGAGATATGTTATTTGCAAAATTGAATGTATGGAATTTCTAACATGTTATTTCCTCATCAGAATTATATCCCAATACCAACAGATTAAAATATTATCATAAGTGTCGTTTATAGTAGGACCCTACGCTCGTTGAAATCGCAGAAGTGTAATATCGCAATATTTGACACGTTCAAGACTCGAAACAACAAGATTACTGGGGAGGCAAGAAGACAGCGAGGAATAATAGCCCATCTTGCGACAGAGCGGAGCCCGGAGCTACGAACAAGGACTTCTATAGCACATATTATTGCCGATAGACACGGCATTTTATGGCAAAACATATACTCTGGAATTTTCAGAGATCTTGACGAGATGTTAATCCCATCAGGTGTTGTCATAGAAGGGGGTAGATTGCCGTTGCGGCGCGGTCCCAAAGCTTTGCAGATGGAGGGTGTCCCTTTCTATGAATTGAGTGAAACAGGGCTTCTTGTTGCCTCTTCAATAGAAGAGGTAGGTCCTAGCAGAACGAAAATGTTAGAGTCATATATTAGATCTCTTCCAAGTGGTACTCCTGACTACGAAATAATGCGGGAAGGGATTTTATTGCTAATCAGATTCTTTCCATCTTTCGCATGCAAAATTATCAATGAATATGTCCGCGCATTTACCCTAGGTTTAATTGAAGGTATTACTCCGATGGATATTAGTAAACTGCGTTCGGTGATTTCGGCCCAGATCGGACTAGAAAAGGAACTTATAGAGTCTTTTGATCGGCTGCAATCCGATCAAAAGGAAACTATTAGCAGGTTTATCAATCTCATCAGCTGAAGAATCGCTACTGACCTTTATAACCACATCCAACACATTGATATTTATTTAACTTTCCTTTACATTGTTCGCAACGCCAAATTTTTTCAGTTTTACACTTAGGACAAATAAAGTTTTCTGATAGCTCACCTGGTCGCACTTCTTTACCACACGCGGTGCATTTTGGCATTTCGTATGAACCTGCGTACATCTATATATGCATTAGCTACTACCCTTATTTTTAATTTTATTACACGCAAGGAAGAAACGATTGAAACTCCGATTTTAAAATATGACTGCATTACCGATAACGATCAGATCGTATCCTGACAAACCTTTGTATAGAACTCATCAGATCCTTTCTCAGGGTTTTCTAGGAAGTATTTCTCGATTCGATATGAATCGTTCAATGCGTATTTTATACTGAAAGTAAGTAAGATATCTATCAATAAAATATAACACTTATTCTTTTTTACTCGGCAAAGAAATTACTCCCAATCATGTGCGGATACCAAGTAGCAATCTATTTCGGAGTTTTCGGCTTTACGATCATCAGCATATTATTAGTATTGTCAAAGTCAGTCTCTCCGATAGGCGAATTCCCTCCAATGGCAATAGCACAACAAGGAATAAAGGACATGACAAATGCCACACACTTTACAGCGAAAGGCGGGGTCTCTAATCAGACTATTGAATCCGTAATGGGCTCTTTCATGAGTCCGAAGTCATTGATGGCCTCCGCAATTGATCAAATTCGTAACAGCACGGCAAAAAATAATACAAATGCCCGTACTAATTCTGGAATTATGTTGGTTAGGGACTCGGATACAGTTCTGCTATCACATCAGATTCTCCCTCCAAAAGACTTTATACATATTTACGACTCGACGCCGTATAAGATAATGAATGGGTATTTGACTGCGAAGCTTCCCTGTGATACGAATCTTCAAAGTCCGCTGGAAATACTAGTCGGCCAGCTCACAAGTCTTAAGCCGGCAAAATTAGGGATAGTCAAAGAATTGTCGAAGCCCGGGTATATGTGCATGTATTATGCCAATCTCTCACAGTCGGGATTGCTGGCCAAGGCGAGTAACTCAACAACGATCTCGGATATAGCACTTTTTAACCCTACTGGTTACAGAGTTATACTATTAAACACAAGTACTATCGTTATTGGAGTCAACGGAATTATGCCTTTAACAGAATCAAGTAAAATGCAATGACCCTGCGGAACTAAGATGTGAATGCGTCTCATCAAATAAGCAACTGCAAAGATCCTAAAAATGTAGAAGCTGGCTTTCTCAAACCATCGATTGTCATTCAAAAATTCAAATTACATGACTGCAGCCAGCCATTATGACCCAGGTATGATCACTCAGACTCACCGTATGGAATGTCGACTACCTTCAGATCTTCTGCAGCTTCAACGTTTTCATGGATAGCTCTTGCTTCATTAATTAATCCAGATGTTTCTTCATATCTAGTGCTGAAGTGAGTAAGGAACAATTTTTTTACCTCTGATTCCCGTGCCAGCATAGCTGCTTCTGTAGCTGTAGAATGAAAATTCTTGACCGCCTTTTGGTATTTATCATGACCGTACGTCGATTCGAAGATGAGCAGGTCACAATTCTTGAAGAAATCTCGCAATTTAATGGTGGGTCTTGTGTCACCAGATATTCCTATTTTTCTGCCAGCCCTCGCAGGTCCAGTCATTTGGCTGGACCTTATCAATTCCCCTTCATAGATAATGTCCTGACCGTGCTGCAATTTGCTATAAAGATCACTCTCTGGGATATGGAACCGTTTAGCCTCACTAATGTTAAAAATTCCTGGTCTATCAAATTCCGTGAGACAGTAGGAAAATGAAGGGACTGAATGCTTTGATTCGCAACAAGTTATTTGGTAATCTTTCTCTTTTACTACAAGACCCTCGCAATCAATTATATGCATATTGATATCAAATAGTAACCCGAAATTTACTATTCGCATGTTTTCCGTGACAAATTCGGCTAATTTTCCTTGCCCATATATATCGACTGCCATTACTCTTCCTTGCAAAGACATTGTTTGTAAGAGCCCAAGCAAGCCGACACAATGATCAGCGTGTATATGCGTTATAAAAATTTTCATTCGTTTATTCATTCGTAAACCAGCCCTTATGAAATTTCGCTGCATGCCTTCACCGGCATCAAATAACAATAATTCATTTCCTCTTTTTATCACGACTGAAGATAAACCGCGCTCTGCTGTTGGAGCTGCAGCAGAAGTTCCAAGAAAAATCAACTTCATATCAACCATACTGTCCTCGTAAATGCCCCTTGTTATTTTCGCGCGAATAGTATATACTTTTTACGTTGAATAGAAGACTCCTGTATTTCTTGTCATAATCACTCGTTAATGTTGTCGACGCTGCGTAGATTTTGATACATTATGACTGTAAGTGCTTCTTCATGTCAATAATAGCCTTAAGTTTAGTAGTTATAAGAGGGGCGAGGTCGACTTTCGCATTAATCCCGGGAACAGAATTAGTCGAAATGATCTCTTCTACCCCAGCGGCTTTGATTCTTGTTGTCGCATCTCCGATCAACAACGCATGAGTACAAATTGCATAAATTTTGTTGGGTTTGTACCTCCTTAGAAATCTGCAAGCTTCTACAATGCTTTCGCCCGTGCTAATCATGTCGTCTAAAAGAATCAGATCCCTACCAACGACGTTAGAATTCAATTCTTTTTCTTCAATAATGACTTCCGCAGTATCCTTGTCTCGACTTTTCTTTAAGGCAACCGTATCTGTCCCCAGAATCCTAGCGAATTCGACTGCCCTTTTAGCACCTCCCATATCTGGCGATACTACAATTGGCGCATTTGGTTTGATTTTGACAGCAGCATAGTCTGCCAAAAGACCAACAGCGCTGATGTTTTGCGTATCAATCGTAAAATACGATAACGAAGCCGGACTATGTATGTCCACGGTGATTAATCGCTTGGTTCCTACCGTTTCGAGCAATTTGGCTACTAAAGCCATGCTTACCAATTCTCCATCCAAAAATGCTCGGTCTTGGCGTGAATATGCCATATATGGCATAACTGCACACACGTTTGCGGCTCCATCCTCTAAACACCTTTTTATCATCATTAGTGCTTGTAAAAGATGCCTGTCAGTTGGAGGATAGCTCGACTGTACTACTATGCAATAATCTTTGTCAACCCTTCTCATTTTAATTTTGCTCTCGCCGTCCGGAAATATCCTGAGGTCAACCGGCACTAATTCAGCATCTAGATGCTTTGCGATTGCGGTAGCCAGATCGAGAGATGATGGTCCTGCTATTATTGAGACATCTTTGTACAAATCGTACTCAGATTCTTACACATTCTTAAAAATGTTGATTAGTTGGCGATCCAGGTCGACGTATTAGAAAATATTCTTACACGCCTAGCCTAATACAGAATTGAGATAAAAGATTAACAAAGCTAATCTATCTTTCCAATCAGATGATCTTTTAACCACACATACAACGGAATTATAGGATGTTGAAATGGCAAGGACTTCTCATTTTTTCTGTTGAAGCCTAGCATTATCATCCTACCTTCAAGATAATTTCTTAAGTCCTTCAATAGCTCATGTCCTTTAAGTGGTCCATAAATCTGGAAAAAATATTCCTGATTATAGTAAGAGACGTGCTGCGCAAAGCAATATAATAACACAGTGGGATCGTTAACTATTCGCTCCTTATGAACCGCTTTCTTTTCTTCTGTCCTGATTTGTAACTCTCTTTCAAAGTATCCACTGCGTATAAATTCTGTGTTCATTCTTGTTTTTGAAAGGTTCTTGTAACCTTCGACTTCGAGATAGAATTTATTGACAGTTTCAGATGCCAAATCCATTACTTCCCATTTTTCATTATTGTCAACTTTACTAGGTCTTCCGAATAGGAACAGGACACACATTAGCTCATAACCTTCAACGAACGGAAAATCTTGTTTCCCTATTAAGAATTCGCCTATGCGCTCGGAAATATTTTCCGGAAGAATGATGCGCATATGTGAACTCTCTCGCTGCACTCATTTATTATATGAATTGATAATATATAAGATGTGTATGGTTTATAGTTACTCAGAAGTGGATTATTGAACAATGTCAGATGCAGGCGTTAAAACCATCTATCTAATAGTTCATGGACAAAAGCAACTACTCGAGCAGGTAATAGAAAAACTAGTTGCACGAGGGCTCCAACGGAGTAATATGCAACCAGCGAGTCTTGAAAAGTCAGGAAATAAAGGAGATTACGTCGCGATGGTGTGGCCTCCTAGTGCGCCCAAGGAGATCGTTGTTAGTGAGATCACGGGGAATCGCCCGAGTGAAAGTCAAGACATAGGGATTGATCTTGGCGCCTGGACTTCCGTAGGTCAAAAGGAGTTATATCGAATATCTCTGGGATGATACCTTTTTCCCTAGGGCGTTCTTATCTAGAAAAAAAGCCGAACTCAATGGGCATGTGGCGGCGGTGCACTACCTTTTGAGAGAGCTTCATTGAATGTACCTGATGCTTTTTCGTGGAATTCAAGATTAGACTGATCTACTTTAATTGCCTGAGGCGGACAAACTGAGACGCAGGCCATACACCAAATACAATCGTGTTCCCTGACAGGATCGGCCTTGTCCGTGTAGTCTTTTCTCTCCTCTTTTACGGTGCTACCAGTTCCAGCGCTCGTTTCGTTCACCATCTTCGATGGTGGTACATCCTGCTCAGTTCTGTACCACTGAAAGACTTGTACAGGACAGGCCTCAATACACGCACCATCTGCTACACAGGAGTCCCAGTCAACGGCGACCATAGTACCATGTATTCCTGCTGGAGCGATTTCCTCTCCTCTAGCAGTAAATGCAGCTTTTACCTCCTCATTTTCAGCAGCCTCCGCTGTTTTACCTGGTCCCCACACATAGTGATAATGCTCTCCGTCAGAATGCACATGTTTACCAATTACTTGATTACTTTTTGGAAAGTCTGGATCTATTGGCATATCTATCTGTCAGATAGTCGAGATTACATATTATATAAACCATATGTGAACGGAAGACATGGGTATATCTACTTGCGTTATTATCTTAGGTAATAGATTGTTCTGATTAATGGATGCATTACACAATCTGTTCAAATAAAACAGTCAATTCGTCGCCCTGTAGTTTCGCTTTGGCAAGTTTCATACCCATAGTGGCAGCAGGAAGGGGCACTGTATTCACCATATAGCCGACTCTTGTTTTCACCTTTATTGTAAGCTTATCACTATGACGTTCAACATCAAAGTCATCTTTCTCTGTGAACGGAACTTTGACTGTCATTCGTAATAAAGAATTCTCTTTAGCAAAGTGAAATGCGTTTCCACGAAAGAGCACATCAGCCGGATCTTGATTTTCGAACATCAGTTGACCATTTTCTCGCAACATTTCGATCCCCCGTAATTCAGTGCCATAAAGTTTAACCTCCTTTACAGGGAGTGGGTAAAAGTTTGCTTTGGCCTCTTCTATCTTTACTCTTTGAAAATCTGCCCATTCAGCATAGTATAGATCTGAGCTCCCCGTGGGCATAATCTTATTGATTATTGCAAGATCTACATTTATACCATAAAGACTGGCAGACATGAATGCTCTCTTAGCATTCTCTATGCTAAATGTGTCAGGATTGGTAACTAGCCTTATACTCGTTATGTCCTGGTTCATCATGATCATATTTAGGTTGTCTAGTCTGGCAAGTAACTCGAGTTCATTTTGCAGAACATTTTGTGAAGGCGTAGGTAGCCGCGACAGAGGCTGGAATATTCGGGCAAAGCCACTGAACATCCCCACCAATCCGGTAAGTTTCCTTCCAATACTGCCGACTAATTTAGGAAAATAGAGATATCGTAATGCCTCGCCTGAAGCAGCCATGTCAAGAACCACCGCGTCAAATCTTTTCGTGCAAGATACTTCTTCAATTTTCAATAATGAAAATAATTGAGTCATTCCTGGCAACATGGCAAGCTCGTACGCTAAAGTTTCATCAATACCCCGTGCATGAAACAAAGTTGCCATGTACGAGAGAATCGTTGTATATTGTTTGTTCATCTCCATTAGCGGGTCGATCTGCAGTGCTTGCAAATTCGTAAGAATTTCTTTTGGTTCATAGCCCAGGTCGGGCATCGCGAAAGCGTCGGTTAAGGTGTGAGCAGGATCGGATGAAATCAGTAATGTACGGTATTTATTCTCCGCAAGTTTTATGGCTGTCGAGCATGCACTTACGGTTTTTCCGGTGCCCCCCTTGCCTGTATAGACAATTAACCGCAATATTCGTTCTCGCGCACCTTAAGTAATAAAAAGTATACAGGGTTCAATTTAAATCGCCTTCTCAATGCTAGTCGCAATACGCTCCAAATCTTCCGCACCCATAAAAGAATGCACAGGTAATGAGAGAACGTTTTCGCTCGCCCAATCGGTGTTAGGAAGACTTTTTGTTGATGTAATCGCCTGATAGTATGGGGTTTTGTGCACCGGTGGATTATAATAAACCGTTGCACCAATTTCATCACTTGCCAGTGCTAGTCGGACCTTCTCTCTAAGGTAGTCTTTTTGAAAAGCAACCGTGTACACATACCAGTTAAATCTTTTTTTCGCAGTTTCGTGCGGGATATTTATTCTCCTTTCCTTTGTCAAAGGAAGGAGTAAACCTGTCAACACATTCGCGTTCCTCCTCCGAAGATCCAGAAATTTTTGTAATTTATCCATTTGCGCTTTGGCAAGTGCAGCACTCAATTCTGGGAGCCTCAGATTAAGGCCTAAAACACGGGTGTCATAACCTTCGACCATTCCATGATTCCTAATCATCTTTATTTTATTTGCCAAGTTATCATCATTGGTTGCTACGGCACCCCCTTCGCCAGCAGTCAATACTTTGCTCGCATAAAAGCTAAAGCAGCCCAGTTTTCCGAGTGTTCCTGTTTGCGCATTTCTATATAGAGATCCAAGCGATTGACAGGCATCTTCGATTATATCTAGTGAGTGTGCATACGCAATCTCCGAAATTTCATCCATATCGGCCGGATGACCATAGAGATGCACTGGTATGATAGCCTTTGATTTTTTTGTAATTTTTGTCTTTAGGTCAGCGATATCAATCGTATAGTCTTCTCTGTTGATGTCTACGAACACAGGCTTAGCGCCGGCCGCAACAACAGAATTTGCGGTTGCAACAAATGTGAACGACGGCAGTAGTACTTCATCACCTTGACCAATCCCCAAGGCGAGTAATGCAGAATACAACGCAGCGGTTCCAGAATTGACACTTACTACGTTTTGGACTTTAAGATAATCTTTCAGAAGGCGTTCTAGAGCCTGAACTCGTTTTCCCCCATCTTTTGCTGCGGATGTAAGAGCACTTTCATCTAAAACACTCAATACTTCACGCTTTTCTTCCTCACCAATCCAAGGCTGGTTAATTGGGATCATAGACATGTGTTTGAAAAGTACTCGGATAAAGGTATACTGCTTATCAATAAACCCGCTACACTTGTGTCTACAATATTTGTCTCAGGCCGGTGAGATGGTGAAATCTGAGTGATACTGAGTTAGGATGGAGAAATACTGTGGTATTTTCTGGTTCTATAGAAAAGCCCAGTAAGCAAATGCCTCTCTCGCCAGCCATACAAGCTGCCTACTACCTAGTTGCAATCGATGGATGAGTTAATAGATGATGACTCTGACAAGAGATTTGGATGTCATTCTTAAAATACCGGCTTCTGCGAATTCGTAAGTTTACAGGAAACAAGATCTATCTTGTAATTCGATATCTTTTATTTTTATACCTTAAATTGAAGGTTAGATTAGGATGGTATTAAGAGAAATCGGCTCATTTCTTAGCTAATTGACTGAGTAGTATGCCAGGTACGCCTTTTTTAGACCAAATCAGCCATCTATTGGGGCTCTATCGTAGCTGGTGGTTTGCTTGAAACTGCATACGTTACCCAGGAGACATCTTCGACTTCGTTTGTAATTCTATCACTCATCTTACCAATTATTTCGTACGGCAGCCTAGTCCAATCCGCAGTCATTGCGTCGATGGATTCAACAATTTTAATTGTCGCGATATGACCATAAATACGCTGATCACCCAAAACCCCTACCGCCCTGTCATCTCCCACTAAAGCATATGCCTGCCATACCTTATGATATAATCCCGCAGCATTTAATTCATCCTCAACAATTTTACTTGCATGTCTGGCAATTCGGATCTTTTCAGGTGTAACTTCTCCGATTATTCGGACAGCTAAGCCTGGACCAGGGAACGGATGTCTTTGCAGAAATTCATTTGGAACACCCAGCAATTTCGCAACACGTTTAACCTCATCCTTGTACAAAGTCCTTAATGGTTCTATCGTCTTTAAATTAAGCCATTTCGGCATCCCCCCAACGTTATGGTGAGTTTTGATAGCCGACGCAGGCCCTTTTGATACTCCGCTCTCAATCACGTCTGGATAGAGTGTTCCCTGAGCAAGCCATTGGAAATGTCCGTTTTTTTTTACCACATCCATAAACACCTTTGCAAACTCTTCGCCTATAACGCTGCGTTTAATCTCAGGATTGCAAACTCCTTTCAACTTTTGAAGGAACTGTTTTTCTGCATTCACGTAAATCACTTCCGATTGCAGGTAATCTTTGAAAAGCCCGGTTACCAAGACCTCTTCATCTTCTCTTAGTAACCCATGATTAACAAAAACACACTTCAGATTTTTGCCTATAGCCTTGTCAAATAGTGCTGCAACAGTCGTAGAATCGATTCCTCCGCTAACGGCACAAAGTACTTTTTCATTTCCAACCCGTTGTTGAATGGCCTCAATGGTTGATTCTATAAAACTTTCCATGTTCCACGAAGGTTTTGCTCGGCAGATCTTTTGAGAGAAATTTTTCAGTATCTCACTACCGTTCTCTGTGTGAACTACCTCCGGATGAAATTGGATTCCATAGAGTCTCTTTTCTTGATTTGCTATAGCAGCTGAGAATGAGTTCTCCGTATGACCTAAAATTTCGAATCCCTCTGGAAGGTTCTCAGCAGCGTCTCCATGACTCATCCAACACTTTATCTTACTGTCAATTGTGCTGAACAGATCGCCCTTATTGTCAATAATCAGGTCAGCACGACCATATTCTCTGGTACTTGTTTTTTTTACTTTTCCGCCAAAATGGTCTATTATCAGCTGGTGTCCATAACAGATTCCCAAGATTGGAATCCCTAACTCGAAAATTTCTTTATCAGGTTTTGGCGAGTCATTGAAATAAACGCTTGCCGGTCCGCCAGAGAAAATAATGCCATTCGGGCGGATTTGTTGTAGTTCTTTAATGGATGTGTTAAAAGGTAATAGTTCGCAATATACATTTATGTCTCGAATCCGTCTACAAATAAGGTTGCTATATTGGGAACCAAAATCCAAAACGACGATATTGTCCATTTTTTACTTTCCGCCATCCTTTTCCATCATCCTTGTTAGAACCCAGGTGGACGTGTTGAAAATCTCGTTAAGGCGCTCTTTTTCACGGTAATTGCTGATCATAATCTTTTTTATCAGAGTACCATCTTTTTCTTCAATCTGATAATTCAACGATTCAGATTCTTGGATCTCGCCCCGGTTTACCTTATCAATATCTCTCGCTTTCATTCCTTCCAATATTCTATTCAGAAAGAATGTCTTAAATGGCTGGGTATTGACGTCGAGATTGATTCCCTCAACAGGTGTGATTTCCACTCTAGTCGGAGACAATGTGGCAGTGGCGAGCAAAAGGTTATCTTTGATACGTCTGAGTTGTCTAACCTCCGTGAAACTTGTTAATGTGTTATCCTGTTGTTCAGCTGTTGGAACAACGACTCTTCGTGTGGCATTCATATCATCGTTATCATTACCCGCGGCCTCCCGAGTTTGGTGGTAACCCGCAATAGTTGAAGATTCATCAGAGGGCTTTATTGCCGATGAAGAGGTAACTGACTCAAGACTGGCAGCAGTTTTGAAGCTGCCTCGTTTCAACAACATATCGACAAGGAACAGCATGGTGCGTAGCCTTTCGATTTCCTCTTGTTTGTCAGCGACCTGTTTAGTAAGCCATTCACGGATATCGGCGGCACGTCTGACGACCTCTTCAGAGTAGCTGGACATTGCAAGCATTTTGCCACAGAAGCTATAATAGTTTTTCACATCGAGAGCAAATATAGCAGAGAAAATCTACTTTCCTAACTTGGGTTTTATGCGTCTCTTGTTTAGTTCTAGCAACTTAATTCTGCCCTGCCGGATAATACAATTGCTACAACTGTATAGAAAACAGAGGAGTGATCCATCTTAGAACCGCTAGGACCACGTCCAATAGCTTTTTTCACATCCTACCACTTTCACGACTAATCATACTGAATAGTCAAGGAGGTAAATCCTCTGATGGGCCTTTGAGATGTGTCGAACAATCGTGAATGAGACCGTTTGGCAAGAATTTCTAAAAGTCGTTTACCAACTTTCATCTTCTCCTTTTTTAATTCAATATTATTTACCATCTTTTTCGAGTACTCGCCAATCCGGTCACCAAACTCCATTCCTACTAGGACAATTTCTTTGGCTCCAAATTCATCTGCTAAAAATACGCATCGATCGCCATCCGTAAATCCGCCAAAGTTATAGACGTTCTCAACAGGCATTACTTGAGTAGATCCGATCACGCGCCTGAACGTCGGCACAAGTTTCTTTAACTCTTCAACATTATCTCCATGGCTATGAACCACCATGATTGCACCGGCTCGCTCTGCCTTTCGCAAAGATAATGAGTCGCCGTCCAAGTCGGTAACAACAATATCTGGCGTGATATGGTTTTCAATCAGGGCTTGGGTTGCACCATCTGCTACTATCTTGACGAATTTTCGATTTTTCTTTATAAATTTGATATTTGATATTAAACTATCTCCAGCACCTATCGCCATCACATGTCTTTGAGCTATTTTCCTTTGTAACACCTTAATGTCGATCGTTTTCTTCTTTATCATTTTAGATAGTATGTTGGCAGCTTCTTGATCCTTTTCTGTACTATATCCAAATTGCTGTCTAATATCCTGGTAATACGGAAACCAATCTATGAACCTCACATCTAGATTCCATCCAAGTTGTTAATAGGTTATTTGTTAGATAAATTATTATTCATAAAGTTCGACTCACATTCTCGAATAAATAAGCAACAGAATTTATATTCTAACTTCTAGCTATGAACTGAGGATTGCAAACGTGTCTAATGACAAATGCTGCATGTTTATTGAACCACACCTATTCAGGCGACCTACTCTTATATAGCTGAAATTAATAATTTCTGCCACCAGCCACCTTCGCTTCAATAAGACCCAAAGTTACTGGTGAACTCGCCCACAGAATAAATAAATTATTATAATGTAACAGTTATAACGAAAAGGGACGGTTAATACTCGATATGGAAAGCCGGAAACTTACAAGAATGCCAATCCTGCCCGGGGATCAGGTCGCATCCATCGAGGAATTCGAGGCCGGGAAATATGCCTATGTTTCAGATGGGACTATAAGATCGACTTCAGTTGGGACTAAAATTTATGATTTCAAAAAGCGCATAGCGAAGATAGAGAAAATTAATTCTCCTATATTACCGAGAATCGGCGACATTATAGTAGGCTACATCGAAATGCTGTTTGGCAGCATGATGTCCGTAAGAATACTTTACATAAATGAGAAGAAGTCATTCTCCGGTTTTTCGGCCATAGCATCAACTAGGATAAGCACACCTGGCCGTGAACGAGATCGGAGAAGTCGAATAATATTCCGGGTGGGCGATATTATAAGGGGACGGGTAATTAGTTTATTGAATTCATCCATCCACATAACGATCGACGAAAAGGAATTTGGAGTCATCTACACCCTATGCTTCAATTGTGGTGGGGGTACGGTACGAGTAAACAACAAGACCATAAAATGTATCGAATGTGGAATAAATGAAGACCGAAAATTGACAATTGATTACGGAGAGGAAGCGTTCAGATTGATTCATCGAAGTGGGAGATGATTTTGTTGCCGGAGGTGAACGAGTTGCGTTTCAAGGTGAACCCGGGGCTTACAGCGAAATGGCAACGATTCAGTATTTTCGAAACTCAAATCTTGTACCATTAAAGTCCCTCCAGGATGTATTTGATGGGTTGAGTCACGGTGACGTAGATTTCGGCGTAGTCCCGATTGAAAACTCAACAGAAGGTAGTGTAAATGAAACCTATGATCTGCTATTAGATACGCATTTTGTAGTATCCGGTGAAATCTACCTGAGGGTTAGACATTGCCTTATCGTTAATAAGGGTGGAGGTTCGAATATTGGGTCTGTATATTCACATCCACAAGCTCTTGCCCAGTGCAGGCGTTATTTACAAGAAAGGAAAATAGCGGCCGTAGCTGCCTACGATACGGCTGGTGCCGTAAAAATGATCAAACAAAAACAGAATATGGGAGTAGCTGCGATTGCCAGCAGCAGAGCTGCAGAGTTATATGATATGGATATTTTAGAAAATGGAATCGAGGATAATAAAAACAACTTTACAAGATTTTTAGTAATATCAAAAACACGAACCAAGTCTACTGGTCATGATGGCACATCCATGATATTTTCAGTCAAGCATATCCCAGGTGCCCTTTACAGTATTTTGGAGGAATTCGCAAATCGAAAGATTAACCTTACCAAGTTAGAATCGCGCCCCAAAAAGGAAAAACCTTGGGAATATAACTTTTATGTGGACATTGAAGGCCATATTAATGATAAAATCATTAAGGAGGCTATGGAATCAATTAGAAAGAAGGCTGCATTTATCAAAATCTTGGGCTCTTATGAAAGAGCAGAGTTTCTCTGACAATGGCGGTTTCTTATTTTAAGCCCAAACCCGGCTACAATCATGCCTATGACTACCAGTATTAGTTGGCGGCTAACGCAGTTATATCTCCCTTAGTCTCTGCGTGCCCTATCGTCTACACAGAGGCACCGATATTCTTAATTTCGATTGTGTACTGCCATTCTTTTTGAGCATGAAAGTCATACCGAAAACTTGAGATGGCGCTTTCGCGATTCGGTGAGTTGTTTGTTGGGATCTGTGATAACTATGTTGAAGATAGATCCATTCAGAGTAACGCTTGCTGTGCTCCCTCTATTCATATTCGGCGCCGGTGTATCGGTTAGTCCATGTCTTACTGTCCCATTCAGTGGTACATCAACAGGAGTGTTTAAACACTAGAAGCATGCAATATACTGATTTCGTGCTAAGATCGTGCATAGAATAACTTAGGTAACAATATGATGAATAGATCCAGCCACCTTGCGGGCCATGCCTGTATTAATAGTGATCTTGAGCCTGCTACTTTGTGAATCATATACCTTTTGTATTGGAGAGTTTTAACTTTCATAAGACTTAAAGGATGGAAAAAATTACTCCCTAGTTATGCCAAAGAAACGAGCTAGCAGGGGCAGGACAAAGGGCGGAAAGGGTAGCTCTGGGACTGTCCATTGCAGTCAATGTAGTGCCATGGTTCCTCGCGACAAAGCGAAAAAGGTAACGGGTCGGATTACTTTGGTTGAACCTACCCTTGCAAAGGAGCTTAAGGCACAAGGGGCATACATAGCACCGTCGACAGATGTAAAATTCTATTGCGTCTCTTGTGCAGTCCATAGGGGCATAGTTAAGGTGAGGTCAGAGTCAGACCGACGTACGACTGGCAGACTGCGATAACTTTTTTGATGTTGCAACAATTCTGTGAATAACTGTATAAGCTGCAATTATTGAGACGAGCATAACTGCCCACTGCATTGCATTGGCAATTGGTAACACGCTCACTATTGCAAGTATTAACAATCGTTCAGCTCTTTCTCCAACACCCAACCCTGCCAAATCGACGCCGAGTGATTCCGCTTTCGCTCTAACGTAGCTCACAAGTAATGACAAAGACAATGCCACCATGCACCATATCGGTTCAGCAAGGTTGCCTACGACTATTCCTATGAATATCACAGATTCAGATATTCTATCGCCAGTCGAATCAAGAAACGATCCTTTCGGAGACAACTGTTTTGTCTTCCTAGCGACACTCCCGTCTACAATGTCAAAAAAACCTCCGATCAGGAGCAGAAGGCTGCCTATGACCGGTAAATAAAAGCCCGCAGTGAATGCTCTCGTCGCATATACGATCCCAGCTAATGTTAGAGCACCGAGACTTAAACAAGTCCAACCGTTAGCAGATACTCCCGTAGAAGCGAAAACCGTACCGACTTTTTCCAGAGTTGGATTCAATAAGTCCCTGATTTTATTGAGCAAACGGCTATAATGCAGATAGAGCTGTTGGAATAATAAATTTTGTAGACAGTTCTTGCTAGATACATTCGCAAAAACAATGCAGGTGAATGATTTTTAGCAAAAATCATCAGATTTTGAAATGGCATCACTATTTATTATATTATAGTCACCATTTCATCGTCTATAGTCGCCAAACATAAATTTTAATAGTGAATTATTTATCGTCTTTTGTTTCTTAATTCTTTAATAATCATACTTCTCGGATATTACGAGTTAGTTGCAGAAAATTAATGAGGCGAAAGCATACACACCATCTAGGTTCGAAAAGGTACTAGTTGTTGGATTAGGACAGTTAGGACTTCCTGTGGCACAGTATGTGAAAGAGAGAGGATTT
>QHBN01000041.1 GCA_003176995.1 Candidatus Nitrosopolaris wilkensis | reverse complement strand
TTAAGTGAATTGAAAAATACATTCACGCATTATAGAGAGTATCTATTGGAAAAAGCAAGGAAATTCATGTCCAATGCAAAAACCAGCGCCGCCAGACATGGAATAGATTTTGAAGAAAAAATCGTAACATCAAAGGATACTGTAAACGCAATAGCGAATTTTGCAAAGTCAGGTAAATTTGATATCATTGTTATAGGAGCTAGGGGAGCGGGATCTCCAAAATCTGAATTTTTTGGCAGCGTATCAAATGGTATACTTCATAGCTCTCGCATACCTATTCTTGTAGTAAAGTAACGTTTTAATTTATTATTATTTTATCAAAGGTAGTCTCTTTAGAGATTTAGTGCACAACCATTCTGAGCCTTTTCTAGATTAGAAAGTTATTTCAGGTTTTCCAAGTACTAACGATTGTCTATCCAGGCAAAAAAATTATTTCTGGTAGAGATTGTAGTAAGAATATTGAAGAGAAACGTACAATTATCGATACAAACAATAATCCATCACCGATGGAATGGATAAGAATATGCGAAGCAGATTCCTTAAGCAACGGTGACCTTATGGGCTTTGACCATAAAAATAAGAGAATCTCGATAGCTAAAATCGAAGATAAAATCTATGCAACTGATGAAGATGTACGCATGAATCTGCTGATCTTTCTACCGGCTTCTTAAATGAAGAAGAAAAAACAGTTACATGCCTACTGCATTTATCGACTCTCAAATTGGATTATGATGTATCACAAAATCCGCCCGCTGAGATGCCTCTAAAGATATACAATACAAAAGTTGAGGATAATGGGATTTATGCCCTAATAGAATAGTTACAAACGTAAGTGCTATTGTAATGAACTTATCTGCGGAACTCACATTCATGGAATAATGGATTAGCGAGGCAAGTTTATGCATGTACACAGGATTAAATGCAACTATTTTTATGCTACTCAAAATAAACGTTTATTTCAAATTAGTAAGAAGTAGAATATGTTGATCACGCTCAAAAACGCATTTCGAACAAAACAACTTTTCACATTCGAAGGAAACACCTTAAAGTAACGAGTGGTGATAAAACGTATGAATGAAAAAATTGGAATGCTAAGCAAAAAGAGAAAAGTGGCATAAAAACCATATTGTCTAACATCTAACACACTCTTTAAATTCTTATAGATTTTCCGGTAGATTCGGATAAATATCGGCAAGGACCATAAAACACTATTACTTTACCAGATAATCCCCAAAACATACACGTAAATAAAATATAGCATGCAGTCGGTACAGTGTCATGGGACAAAAAGAAAGAAATATGCTCGTACCGAAACAGGCCACCTGTCGACTATGTAATTTAACAGCTCGTAACGACGAAGAACTTGCAGATCATGTGCATCACTCTCATGGATCTGAAACGGCTGAATTAACTTATTTTTTCATTCATGGTAAAGAAGAGGTTATAGGAGAATCCAAATAAAAAGAAAAGGAAAGTTCTCGTACTGTTACCGTACTGTATCAAATATCACGGACCTCCTGCTATATGACGCTATATGACATCGATATATCAAGTATACAATGACTATAAAGTACAGTCACTCATGTCTATTATTATTCAAGGTAAACTTACTGAATGCACTTCATTATCACAGCCGGTACACATTAATCTGTTACAGCTAGGACACCACTGGACTTCATCCGAAGTGTTACACGCATCACATCTTTGAGTATTTTGTTTGAGCGATTCCATGAGGCTATGTCCGAACTTATTTGGGCGAGCGTAGTATAAAAACCTAAACATTATCTTGAACCATGACCTAAGGCCAATAAATCATGCTTATCTCCGGGGCCAGTCCATTTGGGCTACAGGTAGAACGTATTCGTTGTGATCAAGTAGCAATGTTTTATTACCGTCTGAGGTAGATATAATGTCCCGTTGTTATGAGATACAACAACTTACCATACATGTCAGACGGTTGTTAGATTATATGTCTATTCTTCTCAGTGGTAATTGATTGATTTGGATTATAAAGTTGATTTTAGTGAACCAATACCAAAGATGATTGAAAGATTAAAGCACGAACATCGTGACTTCAAATCAAAATTGCTTCAGATAGAGAAAAATAGTAGAACCAACTCGAAACAAGCAATAGAAATGTTGGCGGACTTGGGTAAATCAATTCTTCGCCATGCAGTAGAGGAAGAAGCAAGAATCATGCGTGTGATTATGCAAAATGCAAAAGACCATTCTGAACAATCTATTAAAGTCATGCAAGAACATAGACAGATTATAGAATTCCTCGACAAAACCATTTCTCAGCTCAAAAATTTTTCACAAGAGGAATCAGCGAACAAGATTAAAACATTTGTTGAGGATTCGATAAAACATTTCTCAGAGGAAGAAGAAATTGTTTTTCCTCTTGCGCTAAAAGCAGATTCTATGTAGTGCATGATGATTTATATCCACTTTCACAAGCATAGCGGCCGCTGGTGGTATTGCGTTTAACCTTTTTACCCGACAGAGCATGTTGAACATCAGCTACTACTATCGAAGGTAACCGATTGTCATCATCTATCAAAGATACCTTTTCCCACTTTTGATATGTATGTGTCTTTTGTTATTCCAATCATTATGTATAAAAATAGACGCCTGCCTACATCTATTTTGATTGCGGATAATTGCAATCATATCTGAATTTTTATTAAAAACAATTTTATGATTAGTAATGGCGGATAATTAGCTACGCTAACTACATCCAGTTACGATGGGAGATCTAGCTGAGAGAACGAACAAGTCCTGCAGCCCTTGTAACTTCAAAAGCATTTTCATAATCTCTTTCTTCTATTTTTTGAAGTAAGGGCAATATCTCTTTGCAATCAAATCTGCATTCGGGATCGGATTCTTGTTGTTTCTGTACAAATTGAATTATTTTGTTCTTGTCTGTTGGAAATCCCACGTTCATCAGAATTCTTCCCATTGCTGCAGCTTCTGGAAAGTTTGTAACAATCTCATCGTCTCTTCTTTCTCCTGGCACTTGGTCTTGTCCTTCTATCATATTTTGTGTTTGTTCTTTATTTTGTTCTGTAGGTATTTGCTGATCATATGCATGTCTGCTACTATTTGGACTATTGGATGTAGGTGATGAAGAGGACATCATCCATAGCACCGCAGTATAGTTTTTAAGTGTTTGGCGGACCACCGCCATTTTCGATTGCAGATAATTGCAAATAGATCAATCATTATTAAT
This sequence comes from Candidatus Nitrosopolaris wilkensis, assembly GCA_003176995.1. Lineage (GTDB taxonomy): Archaea > Thermoproteota > Nitrososphaeria > Nitrososphaerales > Nitrososphaeraceae > Nitrosopolaris > Nitrosopolaris wilkesensis. The sequence goes on along the minus strand of QHBN01000041.1, from coordinate 8,936 downwards.
ACCTACATATTCAAATCTAAATCATGCCAATAGATCCAGACTTTCCAAAAAATCAACAAGTAATAGGTAAACATATGCATTCTGATGGTGAGCACTTCCACTTTGTTTGGGGTCCTGGAAGAACAGCCGAGGCTGCAGAAGATGATAGTGTAAAGTCAGCTTATGCTGTAAGAGGAGAAGAAATTGTTCCGCTAGGGGTACATGGTACTATGGTGGCACTTGACTTCGACTCTTGTATAGCAGATGGTGCTTGTATCGAAGTATGTCCGGTGCAAGTATTTCAGTGGTATAGAACTGAAAGCGATGTACCTGCAATAGAGATGGCTAATGCAACAAGCGCTGGCACTGGTAGCACTGTTAAGGAAGAAAGAAAGGACTACACAGACAAATCTGATCCAATTAGGGAACATGATTGTATTTGGTGTATGGCTTGTGTCTCGGTATGCCCAACTCAGGCAATTAAAGTAGACCAATCAAACTTGGAATTTCACGAAAAAGCTGCTGGAACGTTCAATGAATCTCTATCCAAGGGGAGCGCACCACCACCTCACGCGCATTAATAAACAACCCTTTTACTTATTTTTCTACCAAGGAACTCCTGTTGTTACGTGAGAGTCTGCAAATTACATTCTAGGAAGGTGTTCTAACTATAAATTGTATTATGAATTCTTGAAATGGAAAGCATTCTTAGACATACTTCAGCCTTGTCCTATATACGAGAGAATGGTATCAAGGCCTAGAGAATGTCAATGCTGAAACTGTAAAACAACTGCCGAGGACTTGCAAGCTAGAAAAGAGGGGTTATGATGGTGTAGTACTCGAGCAGACCATCTTCAAGATAAGATGATACAAGTAATCCAGATGTAATGAACAAGATTCTCATGAGTGTGTTTTATCAGAATGAACATATATCTACCTTCAAGAAAGAATTCTTACAGGAATTCACAAGTATACAGAGAGGTCTACCTCACAACAATCCATCGAAGATCAAAGTCATAGGCACATAGAAAATATTTTGAATATATTAGACACTTAGAGTTGATAATTAAACGTGATAAACTCATAGAAAGTAGAAAGTGCCGATGAAACCAACTATTAGCATAATGATATCTTGCAAGTCTTTTTTTAACTACCAAGATAATATACTCTAAATCCTTGGTTACAACATGCATGCCATATAGCTTTAGGTCCTACGAAGAATAAATCTATATTAGTAATAGGCTAATTTCACTTTGATTCAATCTGCTAGCTAATAATACAGGGCACCACAATAACGCAAGTAAAAGAACAAGGAAATCAACGACTACTATTACATTTCGCATCGATGCAGATACTATAGACAAATTACGTGACGAATCTACTAGGCACGATATAAGCTTAAACACTACTGTTAATCAAATCCTAAAAAGATATGTGCAATGGGATATGTTCGAATCTCAAGCTGGAACAATGCCTTTAGCTAAGCCTGTGGTGGCTGAACTTCTTACAAATATGAGTAAAGACGAGATTACAAATTTGGCGAAAAATGTTGCCAAGACTGCAGTCCAGGATATCCTTGTAGTGATGAAAGGAAAGATAGATTTGGATTCATTTTTATCTTGGTTTGAAACTCTAATGAAAAAAGCATTTATTGAAATTAACCATACAGTAGAAAATAATGGTAACACGCATGGATATATTGTAAAGCACAATCTTGGAGAGAATTGGGCGTTGCTTGTTAAGAATCTGCTTCAAATAATTTTTAATGATATGCTCGGAATAAGTATTGATATTATTAGCCTATCAAATACGATACTCGTGTTTCAGTTTGAATCCAATGACGATCAGGGACACCTATAATTCATTCCACCAGACATATTTAATGTGAAAAGATATCTCTATTTACTCTGAGTTCTCTTTAATAGATCACAAACAATATCATGATGACGAGAAAAGAGGAAGCACACATGATGTATTTCCTCTTTGACTCCTCAGTTCTCAGTAAACTCATCAATCACGCGTCGCCTTTGAACAACAACAAGCATTTGCACATTCCAGTCACCGCAGTAGTCACGTGCACAACGGCAATACTAAAGCAATCAATCAAGACCTTCAGCAGGTCAATTCTTGTACAAGTAGTGCAACCCCCGTGTGCCAGTACAACCTACTGCAGTACAACTTCCATCTACTTCGTCAATTATGATTAATGGCGCTCCCGTTGCCCAGACACAATCCTCCAATACCACCACCTTTCCAGTACCAATACCTCCTCAAACATCACAGATAATACACCAGCCAGTCACATGCGTAAACGTTGGCAGCAATGGCCCACCTTCTGGCACAATGAATGGAACTAACGTTAATCAGCCACCCATTGCTAATGCAGGAGCAAACCAAGTCGTAAGCCAAGGTTCCATTGTTGCGTTAGATGGTACTGGAAGTTTTTCTCCTAAACGTGCTACTAGAGTTTCATATTCGTGGGTGCAAACACCTGGAACACCAGTATCACTGACTGGATCAAATACTGCTAGACCAACATTCATAGCGCCAACCGTAATGACAGACACAGTCTTGGGATTTAGTCTGACAGTTAGAGATAGTACTGATCTTGTTAGTACTCATCCTGTTACAGTATTCGTTACCGTTAAGGGAACTAACATGAATCAGCCACCGGTAGCTATTGCAACCACCCCTTCCCAAGTAGCAAGCCGTGGTTCTCCTGTTACGTTAGATGGCACGGGGAGCTTTTCCCCAAATGGTGATACTATAGTGTCATATTCATGGAATCAAATGGCTGGTCCCAGTGTTGGCGTGTTGCCCAATACGGCCAGGCCAGTTTTCATTGCCCCACAGGTTTCGACGTCTTTAGCATTTAGCCTGACAGTTACAGATAGTAGAGGTGCTGTAAGTAGTCCTTCTCCTCCAGTATTCATACTTGTTAGATAGCTCAACGCTACCACAACAATGTTTTTTCTCTTTGTCTATTCGTGTGTATCCACCAGGTTGTGCTAACATTATTGCTGAAATAATTATAGCTATGTAAAGTGGATTTGAAAGAGGGTTTGTTACTAAAAGAAGCCTGGGTTGACCCTCTTCAGTTTTTATTGGAAAATGTGCAAACGTCCCAACGTTTCTTTAAGAGAAGTCAAGACAAAGTGTTTGTTGTCAGGTATCGGCAAATAATTTGGTTGGTAGGTAAAGTCGGGGAATTTTTCAAACGCAGACCATGGTAGAATTCCTGATGCCACATCGAATGCCCCGAAGGTATTGATTTGTTTACCGGAATAGTACCTCCTAGCAGCCTCAGCTGTAGCAGGAATATACTAACCATCCAGAAAATAATCCTTCCAACGAATATCGTTGCATAAAGGAGGATTTGCTAGTTTTAAATAATTTGTTGTTTAAATAGCTGATAGACACCACATATGTTATCATTAACATGTCGTGACGTAGGAATTATGGACTGCAAATATGTAGCTAGAGGAGATACAGAAGAAGAGCTTTGGAGAGACGGTACGGAACATATAATAAAAGTACACGGCACGGAGGATGCTGATATAACTCACAATCTAAAGAGAGTTATAAACAGTACATTAAGTATTCTTAATATGTTTTGAAGTCGAATCAAAAGTTGTTCAAAAGAGCAACGTTACGCTATCGTTAGTCTGATGCAGAAACATTTTCATTTCCTTATTTTATATGCAACTACCAACTACAATTTTTTACCTAGAGCTGGTCTAAATATTATGGGTATTATTTGATATAATATACCATAAATGTTAGGATCTGTTAAATAACGAAGCTGTCTTTTCTACATTGATACAATTCGTCTATCATACGGATTAGCGTCTGGTTCATAGTTTCACCATAAAACGATATTTTGTCAGACCAGAAATGAGATATCGAAATGCAATTTAACCTAAAGAAGAGAATATGAACTATTATTTCAATATTCTGGGATGTTACAACGACGAAAGACTAGAATTATAGTAAAATGACATTCATAACGGGGGATGCCAAGCACGCTTTTTCTTGTAACCATTTTTCGTATGAAATGTAATAAAAAGCCGCAGGAGCCTTACGCATCTCTACCAGGATCTGTTTCTCTATCGATTCAATAAGTCATTCTTGATATTTTCTGGCACTTTGCTATCGGGATTAGTCTCTTTCAAGGTACGCAGTTTTTCAATAATATTGTTCGCTTGACTGATCAAAACGAAGGATATCCGTCGGGATTTGTAGCACATGTCGTCAAAGGACGATCCCAAATCTGTCATATCGCATCATTTTAACGAATTCGAAGACAAGACATATGAAGATCTATCACAAGAGTTCGAAGGAGTTTACTCGGCGGCAGCTAATGCATTTGAATTGGTACCTCAGATGTACAATAGGCTGACCCTCGTTGATGGATTAACGCACAAAGAAGCTCTTGTCAAAATACACAATGACCATCGTAATCTGGCGGGTTTTACACAAAGAAATATTCGTAGATATTTGCCTGGAGATAACCATCAGATCCGAAAAAGAATTAGGACGTCACGTCCTAAAAACAGCAGTACTGAAGCTGCTGAGCACTTAGAATTAAGTAATATTGTACAAGTTAAAGAAGATATTGTATATTTTGAATTCAGTCTAGGTTGCGAATCCCTCAGTAACTATATGAATGAGTTGTACAAGTCGGATAATACTTTTGAAGTCTGGTTTAGTGGAGAATTAGACAAAAGCACAGGGAAGGTTGTTGCAGCATATACCGGCAGAAAAGGAGAAGGGTCGTAATTTTTTTCGAGGCCACTCAAATGAATGGTTACACTGCACTCAACAATACACCACTAGCCACTACCAAGAATATACCACTAGCGATAATAGCACAGGATGGAGGTGGCAAACGTCGGTACACTAGTGCTAAGGAAATCAATGACTAAGCAATCACTAAATTCAGAAATAATGGAAATGGCATCACTTTTACAAATCTAATTGAAGGAGAAGTGGCCAAACATAAAAAAACAAGCTCAAGATACTCTGAAGTATTATCTATCTAACGGTACTCTCTTTACATTAAGGAAGTGTAAACCACAGGATACTTTGCTACTGTTATAAAATCTGAAGTAATGGCGAAAGAACTGTCAAAGAATACACTAATAGACCGTACAGGGGTTAACCACTTTTCAGCACCGCCTAATTCCAACAATCTAGAATCACTGACTATTGAATCACTTGTAGGATATGTCCTCCCATTACTTCCATCAGCCCCGCTATCCATCCACAATATGCATTTCAAAACCATAACATCTCCAGAGTGCTACGCAGAGTTAGATCTCCCAGGATTACCGGGGAATAGCGGAAAACGACACTCTGAGATCATCGGAAAGACACGCGCTAATTATACATTCTATCCTAGAGGAACAGTCAATATTGAAGTTCAATGCAGCAATAACCCATTCAAACTTGAGAACGAAATTGATCGAACCAGCGTACATGTATTTTTTGGACAGCTTCGCGATAGAATGATAACGTTCCTTGCTGACACACATGAAAGAATAGTACCTGACATAATGGAATGGTACGTGACGGAATGTGATGTTAATAAGGATATTAAGGTTAGCCACTGGTTTCAATTTAGTGGTCTGAAAATTCAAGTAAAACACCTTGACCATCTCTTTAGAGTTTACATGAAATCAATGGGAGAAGATACTGTTTGCAGAGTAGAAGAATCGCGACATCCAAACAAACCAGCTTTAGAGGCCAGAGGAATTTAAGGAAGATATGAATTATTCATTTATTATGATGACTATTACATGTGGCTCGCTGCCTAGTCCAGTATTTTCTTGCGACGCTCGTCTATCTTATACTGAAAAAATGCTCTAAAGGTACCTAGTCGTATTAGTACTGAATTTACTATTTTATCTCTTGACAGGCCACCAGTTTGCTTGTGAGAAGCATCCAACATACCCTGATGACAAGGTAGATTTTAAAATCAATGCATCACTATTGAATTCAAGCTTTTTCATTTTTGTTTGTTGATGCTGATACTTTATAACTGACTTTCATTAGATAGTTTGACTTCTTTATGGTCGTGAAATCTCAGATTTCCAGATCCGAAGGTTTAGTTCAACAGTAGAAATAAACAGTAGAAATAAACGGTAGAAATAAACGGTAGAAATAAACGGCAGACCTGTATCCCACCGTTAGTATTTTGTTCCAATATCATATTGGAGTGGGTAATAATGACAAGAACGATAGCATTGTTTGATACTTTTAAGATGGAGTTGTATTTTCCCACCTGCTTGTCCAGCTGCAGTTTTAGCAGCTGGTGCAGCGCTAGCCGCATGTGATACAGCATTTCTTACTTGTGCAGGAATATGCGAAGGCACAGATTGTTGTCCTAAACTCTGTGGAGTTATTGATCCAACAGATCCTGGTAGTGGTTGTTGTGATGCAGATGAACATTGTGTTAGTACATCTGACCCTAACTCGCGTGAAGGGTGTTGTCCCAGGGATGGAATTGTTTGTAATGGGAATTGCTGTGCGCAAGGCGAAACATGTTGTGGGAATACATGTTGTCCTCCTGCCAATACTTGTATTCAAGGTGCATGTTGCCACCCAGGTACTCGTTCAGCATGCAGAGGACAATGTTGTAACGGTGAATGTGACCGCAATGGAGGATGTTGTGAATCTCCAAGTCATTTATGCGGAGGTGAATGTTGTCCACCATTCAACAGATGTTGTAACAACCAATGTCTACCTCTAGGTATGGATTGTGTTAATAATAGGCCCTGTCCTGTTGAACAAAAATGTGGAAATGTATGTTGTGAACCAGGGCACGTTTGTCAAGATGCTAATACAAGTACTTGCTCGTCTGGTTGTCCTCTTGGAAAAGTAGGAGTTACCTGTAATAACACAAGAGGTCCATCCACTACAGCCTGTTGCCCTCCAAACCATATTTGCTGCAACGGACAATGCTGTCCCGCAAGTGATGAACATGGGACTCTTACTTGCTGTAGTCCAATAGGTGGAATTAGAGATACTCCTCCCTTCAATAATGGTAACTATGGTTGTCATCATGGGGACGCCTGCATTCAGTAACTATTTATTTTTTGATCATACCCTCGGCTCTGTAAGGTTAATACCTGACATTTATGTTATCTTGATGCAAACAAAGTTGAAAGATTGTTTCACATGGTTTAGTTTGCAATTTTTTTCTTCTCTTAAGACGAGTATCATCTACTGATTTTAGGTCTATATAATCAATCATTTGTTGCTCTGGATGCATCTTTTGTGCATTCCGCCAAGGTTTTTAGTTATTGAGATCTAATACCTTATTTCCTTTATCATCTGTTGTTGCCAATATCCAATACTCAATTGCATTTGCTGCTGTACCAGGCCATTTTTTTCCATCCAAACAGATCGCTATAGAATTTCCTTGATCTTTCAACATCGTCTGCAGGTATTTCAAAATGAACTATTGTTGGGATGTTGGATATTATCTACAGTATTCCAAGGTTTCTGCATATAGGCATTGTCGAATGTGATCTCATAGATATTGATATTCTATATTAAGATCAGATATTGTTGATATTCTATATTAGATAATCTTTTGTGCTGTTGGATGTAAACCCATACACACCAATCTCCACAGACCAAGTTTGTTAGAAACCCAAGTAGCTATTAATCGAGAGATTTGGCTAGGGGGACACACTAACGACAATTGCTAAATATTTGAGATAGGCCATACGTCTGAAACTTGTTTAGGAGGAGGATGATAACGAAGGAGTACACTTTGCTAATGCAGTGAACTCTCATGTGTCCCCAACGTCCCCCTCCCAATCACTAGAAATTATCGGTAACAACTTCTTCAAACAGGTAAAGCAATCCATCTATGGAATAGGTGAGTCTGATACATGGGGATGTAGCCATTGTAAAATAAAAGACGACAAGTGGGGAATGCGAAAACACTCTTGCTCCGGGATACTAAAAAAGTACTTTGCGGCCAAGTCCTCGCGCGTAACAATGAATCATCCTAATACTCCAAGCACAGGTGTTGGACCACAGGAATCGACCTTTGAACCAACAAAATAAGATCGAATGGAGACGTAGCAAGGTAATGGAATTGCTTGTTAAGGGCTACAATCATTACGAAATTGCTAAGGAATTACAGATCTCGAGACCTACAATCTCGCGTGATACTGAGTGGTTAAGAAATCAGGCCAAAGAAGAGCTCAGACAATATGTAGAAGAAAAGCTCCCAGAGGAGCATTCAAGATGTTTAAGAGGAGTAAATGAAGTTCTAAAAAATGGCCTGGAGTATCGCTACTAATAAAGAAAAAAAGACTAGCGACGAAAAAACTAGATTAGCGGCTTTAACTCTAGTAAACGATTGCTATAAGTTTAGAATGGACCTCCTAACCAACTCCAGTATATTAGCTGAGGCTGTCAGCTTCGTAGAGCGGTCTAGACGAAGCCTAGTTTTAGCCGTTGACCCTTCTAGTAATAATAATATTCAAGAACATCAAAGTGTATATACACGTACTACCAGTGTGACCGGTCAGCCGCAACAGAGAGTGGACATTAAAGACATTAAAGATATTCAATCCCAATCCCAATCAGAACCAACGACAAATAGGACTTTTTGAACTAACTGAGATGACCATAAAGGATTTGCAGAGGCTAGTACCCCAAAAAGCAAGGACTTCCTCCGCAGGATCAGGAACTGTTCGAGAAGCTAAGAAGCAAGCCTTTTTGGATATGGGATATAGAAGAACATAAGCAAGCAGATATTGCAACAGGAGGTAATTGTTGCTTCAACCACATTTAGGCCTACCTACGAAGAATGGTAAGGCTGTCTTGCAGGAGGTGTTTCTGTAGATGGGAGAATACTATGAATTTGAATTAACGGATGCAATTCGAAAGTTAGGATTTTCTAGAGTATACAGGAAGGGGCTGTGTAGAAACCATCA
>QHBN01000040.1 GCA_003176995.1 Candidatus Nitrosopolaris wilkensis | reverse complement strand
GTCAGAATATAATAATCTTAGACTGTTCGTTAGCAATGGCGGTACTATAGTATTTACTGAAGCAAATACATTATTTGCTGAAGTCAGTTACAATAAAACAAATGATAGCATAACATTGGTTAAGGGTCATTATTGGGAGTTTGATGGTAAAGGTGCAACCCCAAGCGTCATCGAGAGATGGTTAAATGAAAATAAAGAATGGACTGGAAGTAATTTTTTGGATATTGCTTCCAATATCCAAAGCATGCATTTTAGAAATAATCCATTCAATTACACACACACCGAAGAGCAATATGTTACTAACCCAGAGGCCAAGATATTGATTGATTATCGAGCTTCTTATCCAAAAGTCGTACAATGTTCTACATGTCCAGTCAATGCTAGGGTTGCAACGTATCAGATGAACTATGGAAAAGGAAAGGTAATAGATCTAGGGATTTGGGGACACACATTATGGAGGAATACAGTATTTCTTAATTATTTTGACAATGTAATAATACCAATTGCGTTAGGTCCACCTGTAACTGAGATGCAATATCTTCAGAAAGTTTCTTCGAACATAAATAATGATACTTCAAATATTTTAGTTGCTGCCACTGGTCCATCTGGAGCAGTTGTTAGTTATCTTCTACCTTCTGATATAATTAATATTGATGGTCAATTTATTCCGGTTTGCAGACCTCCCTCAGGTTCTACCTTTCCGATAGGTGAAACCATGGTAAAGTGCACTGCAACAGATAACGCGAATAATAATACTGCAATAGCAACATTCATCGTACGAGTTGAAGATATGATAAGCCATTAACAAATGGAAAGTCATCAACCTTATACCCCATCCATTCAATTTACATTTATAGGACCTGATAACATGGGTATTGATCCAAGATTTGTAATGCCCTTGTCGTCTTCACTACAATTTTTACCACTAACTAACGAGCAAAAATTGATCCCTGATGAGCCATAGTTGAAAATCTACCTATTACTCTCGCGGTATGAGATCAAAACGCTTCTCCAAAGTTATAGCAATTTGTAAATTGTGCTACATTAGAGAAACGAATGAAATGAAAGACTACATTAACAATAAACAAGTAGATCTCCTTCATTAACTATTTATTTCTGGCCATTATTTTAGGTATTGTTATCCTCCTGCGTTTACTGATTTTTTATGATATATATTTGTCCTCCAACACGTTCCTGTTTAACCCAGTCTGCTATAGTAAGAACATATAGATTTCCGTCTGGTCCCACCTCCAAATCAGTAACTCCTCTACCGAAATTTATTCCAAAGAGAAAATTGTAATCATCCCCCGGTTTTTCCAGAATTTTATTATGTAAATTTTTGAGTAGTAATCCTGTTCTGTTGTCGCCACTTAGTTTAAAATGGTAGAGACTACCGTTATTTATATCTCCTACAAACATCTCATTTTTATATTATTCCCCTAATTTGCTGGAGTTAAGAAACTTTAGAGCAGTAGGACCGACTGTGTAATTCCAGACAAGTTCAGGAGATCTGTACTTTCCCTTACCACCAAAATCTACTAAATTATTATTACGATTTAATATAAGTGGTCCTTTCACTTCAAATGCTTTTGGTCCTATTGGTTTCCATACTCCTTGTATCTGTTTCCATCCACTATTAAATCCAGGTTCCACTAGGTTTATTTCATCACCAAAGGTTGGTCCATTTTCTGTGTCCCAGAGTTTTTTGGTTACCGGATCAAAGTCCATGCCAAAAGTGTCTCTTATACCATAAGCGTAAAATTTGTTTATCGGATCTGTATCTCCCAAGATATTTCCTACAGGTTTGCCATCCTGAGATATTCTATAAATAACACTTCCAATAGTTTGTGTTGAATTATGATAATTCTGGCTTAAGGTTCTATGACCTCCAACATCTCCTACACCGAGATATATATTTTGATCCGGTCCGATAAGCAACTTGCCCCCATTGTGGAGGGAACCAAGATCAGCAGGTAGTGATAATAGAAGTTTGGGATTTACTAGTTTATTATCCGTAAGCTCGTATCTGTAAAGACAGTTACAAAGCGGACGTGTGCCAGCCCAATCGTCGCCCGTAATTCCTCCTCCCGACTTAGTATAGTACAAGAAGACGTAGGTGTGTCCATTCTGATTTTTTGCAATTGCAATTCCTAGCATACCTCTTTCGCCCAAATTTGCAACAGGTACACGGAGAAGAGGCTGCGGTAACAAATTACCATTTACAATTCTCTGAATCAAACCTTCATTTTTTTCTAAAACCAAAATGTCATTTGAGCCTAGAAATGCCATGATAGTGGGGGATTTCAGTCCATTATAGACTTACATCTACCTTTAGATGAAAATCCTTAATTCTAGGCCCTGGATCTTTAATTGCATTTTCAATAAAAGTGGCCTTAACATAATGTAGTATTAAGGCAGAAAAAAAGGGTGTACAATAGCTATTATCACAACAAGGAACGCTGAGGCAGTAGCGGAGCAATAAAAGTCTTGTACCAAGTTTTTAATGTTATATTGGTATCACAATAATTCTGTCTGATCTACTTGGATATAAAAGGTAGTAGGGTAAAAATACGCTAATCTGTACCTACTTTTAGAATGAAATTAATTCCTTTATTCTATTGTGAAAATACAATCAGAATATACTTTTTAAGGAAACATTATTCTACAGGGCAAAAACCTTGTCAAGTTTCGAGATTTTCATAAAATGAATCACTTAAAATACAAAGCCAAATGGAGAGCAAGAAAGAAGATAGCAGAATATCAATTATCGTTGCCGCGAAATACCGACAGGTTTCGATAATTTAGATTGGGAGACCTTAACCAGGTAAGAGATGTATTCGTTAGAGTACAGCTCCTAGTCTGTCCTGCATTTATGAAGCCTGAACAATCAGAAGAAAAACTTGAAATGTATTCCGATATCACCGTTACTTCCGTTACTATAATTTGATGACAAAACTGGTGTGTCTCGGGAGCGGCATTTAACATACTGCCTTTGTCAACTAGATGACTATACGGAGACTTCAAGAGGTCATTTTAGGCACTATCAATAACGCCACTTTCACGACGCAACTTTTCACCATCACCGATTGGCATACAACGACAAAAGGGAAC
>QHBN01000039.1 GCA_003176995.1 Candidatus Nitrosopolaris wilkensis | reverse complement strand
TATGTAAGTACTACAATTAGTCAACGTGTATAAGAGTTCTTGACTAATTCAGGAAACTTCATCCACACAAAATTACATTCCCAGTGCATCGTCTCCACTCTGTTTTGAGCCGATATCATAAGCCTCAGTGACATCTTTCACAAATATTTTACCATCTGCAGGTGATCCTGTGCTTAAACTTCCTAGAAGGTCCTGTATTATCGGTTTTGCCAACGAATCTGGTACGAGTACTTCAAGTTTAGTTCGAGTTCCGAATTCCGGGACGTGTGTACGTCCTGTAGTGTAGCCTTGCACCCTCTCTGCCACCTCTGCGTGTTCTGCCCGACCTCTACCCTTAATATCATAAAACGAAAGACCACCCACCTCGTGTTTGTAAAGAATTTCGTTTACTTCATTAAGTCGTTCGTGTGCAAAAACGATGTCTATCTGTTTCATAATACAAATATACAACGAGAATTAGATAAACATTTTAAGCGCATGTCATGGAAGAATCCTTCCTTTGCGTACGATGATTTTATCAATTCTTTTTTCGATTTTCAGACCGCATGCATCAATTCCAGTAGTGTCACGCAGAAAACGATATAATGTTCTGGAGGTATGGTGTCATCTGTTGCAGACAATTTACTTTCAGCAGGCTACCCATATTTAGAATTAAATTGAGACTATCTATTATCCTAAAATTTAGTTCATTTTTCTGATTTATCAGCATCAAAATACACTCAACCTAGACAGGCATTCAAGAAGAATGTACCCAATAATATGATGAGCAGAACTTGGATACTTGGCTGAGCATTATAAAGACTATTTCGATAGTCGTAAATGGGATCCATCGTAGTCCCACTTCTTGTAACAACTACCCCGAATATAACACAACAATACACAAGTCATTATTGAAGATAATTCATCAGGTTATCTGTGTAGCGAATGCTCCTAATACGAATAACGTATCTGGCAAAACATACAATATTTCTGCTAATCTGCTTAGCATAGAACACGACAGCAAATATGAATTTAGATATTTCATTTAGGTGAATTATCCTAGAAAATTTTAATCTTAATGTGGAGATATTGCGCCGTGATAGTGATACTAAATTAAACATCGCACATTACTAGTGCATCCGTATAAACACGATACATTAACATACATTAACCAGAGTGGAAGTCTATCGCGCAAAGTAAATAACCAATAGATTTGACGAACTCATAGTACCAACTGTATACTAATTCTAACAGCTAAACCATTAGCAGGCCTGTTGCTATCCCTAATTTTTTATTTCAGTGTATAGACTTTGTAAAGCTCGCCCGTGTCAAGATTAGTGTATTTCCATTCGTCGGTATTGTATGCTAATTCATGAAATTCTGCCTGTATCCCGGGATGCAATAATTTATAGACATTTTCCCCTACTGAAACTTTATTTGGGCCTGTCAACGAAGTTATCTTTGCTGAAACATTCATATTGTATCCGAGTATATCAATTTGTGAGCTTTTGTCATATGCATATTGAACAACTACATTTTGTCCTTCCTCTATACCGATTTTTACATATAGTTCAGGGCAATCATAATACTTTAATATTGGGTTAATTCCGTTTTTGAGCACATTAATCATCGATTTTGCACATCTAACTGCTTTGTCGTATGTAAGGTATTTGTTAAAGCCAGGAGGTAAGAAAGCAATTACAGCATCACCCAAATATTTCAGAACGTATCCATCATAAGTTTCGACTACAGAGGACATTTCGTGTACAAAGGCTCTGATTATTGTAACTAATTTATCCGCTGGCAGTGTCATGCTCATTTTAGTCGAGCCAACTAGGTCGGCATACATAATAACTAGGGGCCTCTTGGAGCTTACGTAGTTCAGAAGATAGTCCTGACCACGCTTTATTGAGGTATTGTACTGATAGCGTTCCTCTAATGCTTGGAAAAGCCTGTCTTGTCTTTGGGTAAAGAGTGTTTCTAAATCAATAAGCTCGTCTTTTCGCTTTACGTTACCAGTCCTATTATTATTAACTCCTACCATCCGGTTTATGACGGATTCGCTGGTCTTGTCTATCTGGTCTATTTTGTCTTCATCTTTTTTTCGACGTTTTGCCTTTGCTTTTGCTTTTGGACTCAAATTTGTGAATCTCTTCTTGTAACAAGGTATATGATGAAAACCCGACGATTTAAGATTTTCAATAAGCGGAACAATCCATTTAGCATATGAAAATATCAACGATAGATATCACGTCAGCGATACGATACAAAATTTCAACTAGAAGAATGGGACGGTCAGCATCTGCAAAACACGTTTCATTCTGGGTTCTCCGTTTTTTAAAGGCTTATCGGTAGTCTTGAATAGCAACATAGTCGACATCGGCGAGTTTATACAAAACGACATGGTCGTCACGTTACAGTAACACGTGTAGCTAACAAAAACATGTAGCAAACAAAATGATGACAATAATCTGGTCCTATAAACTAGAGGAAACAGATTCTAAAAGAATCAGAATACATAGATTAACATACTGGTCTGATCGACAGAACATGGGCTAGGATAGCTGCCACAGAGGGACTTTTACGTAGATGCATAATGATTCTATTTGATGTTGATTTCATTACCAAAAAAGGAAAAGAAAGATCTCTAAGTATTGGACTACGAATAATAAAGTCATACAGAATGAGAGAGACTGACTCTTTTAGGATGACAATAAAGATATTATACGTACATTAAGCTATTAATCGAAATAATAATGTTGGATTCAGAGGATTAGAACTCTTATTGCAACCAAAATTGTTTATTTTGATTTTGAGCTTTTGTTCCTCCTCCAAATCAAATAGTATGGATTAATTCTATTAGACTTCTCTTTGGCTTAGGTTGAAGCATCTTCTGTGGATAGCCCAAACATAGAATAGTCGCCGGAACAAGGTTCGTTCCTAAAGCTTCCATTACTTTATCTTCATTTATCATTCCTATCCATATTGAGCTCAGACCTAGAGCATGTGCTGCCAGCTGAGAATATGCCGCAGCTAAAGTTGCATCCTGCAATGAGAACTTCTTTAGGATATTTGGAGGAAAGTTCATTTTTACCCTTCCAGAATTCATACAGAAAACTAGGACGAGTGGGGCATTAACGTAAGGTTGTTTATTTGCTGCCTCAACAAGCTTTACTTTAATTTCTGAGCTTTTCACATGAAAAATTTCGAACCCTTGAAAACCTCCAGCTGTGGGAGCAGTATCAGCTGCAGCCAATATCATCTCGATTTTCCTATCTTCTACAGCCTTATTTTCGAACTTTCTCTGAGACCTTCTATTTAACATGACGTTAAAGACATTGGTTTGCACAACCTCTTCATATTGTCTTTCTTCTTCTATCGAAGAAACATCTTCTTTTTTTGGATAAAGCAGTTCAGGGTGACTATCTCTTGAATACATTCTAGAGAAAATGTCCTCAGGATATGACATAGTATATCAAATGAGAGTTTACCTTTTACAGGTTTGCTAAGAATTGAAGACGGTTCTTTCTCTCATCATCAACCACCTTTATCATTTTTCATGAAAATGATAATTGATTGTTACATGGATAATTGTATGTTTTTTTGACTTTTTTTGTATTTAAACAAAGTAATACTAGTAACTTATCCAAATAGCGTTAGTCTACGAGAAAGATGTCTAGAAGATTAGCTGGCTGATTGCCAATGAAGGTGTTTTAATCAAAACCACCTAAATCAGTCACGACAATTGAGATGCGTTTTTCCGGTAAAGATGAAGAATTAAATAAACTTGTAAGGAAATCTAAGAAAACTTTACATCACACAAGGTGATTTTATAGGCAAGACAGTTCTAATTAGTTATGAATAATGAATAATATTGCAAGCGTTGGACTTGCTGTGGCTCGCGAGATGAAAATCAAATGGAAAAGAGGTTAATATCAAAAAGACCATTTACTGAACGCAAAGGCAAAACAAAATTCTGTGCACATTGAGGTAGTGTAGCTACTCAAGAAGCATTGTTTGAGGTAGAAGGGGGCGTTACTCTAATAGAAAGATACTGCGATATACGTGTAAAGAAAGTAAAGTAATGATCATACACCAAATGTTTGGTAGGCGTATCTTACGTTGCAGCTGAACCGATCTACATACGACCTACAGGCAACAGCTGGTTCTCCAAAGTCTGTTGCGGACTGCGAATCGTAATGAAAATTGGCAAATATATTAGCTAATGAACCTGAAAAACGAAATCATCTAATAACCAATAAATTATTCAATCTTAATTCTTTCTTTTGGAAGACGTACATCATCCTGCAATAACTTTTGCATAGCTTTTAGCACTACTGGAGGACCAAAGATATAAAATATTGAGGATCTAGTTTGTTCGCTATCAAATAAGGCTCATTTTGAAATAACCGAAATAGGTTGTAACATTGGGGTAGAGTTAGCCGTCATGCCACTGACAGAAAGCAGAGACAAGTATCTTTGTGTATATTTGCATTGGCCACCAGAAATCCCTACTCATCAATATCGACAACTAATGTCAAAGTTTAGTAATGCTATCCAATAGCAATTTGGCTTTTTGCTGCTAGCGCTCGGAAGTCAGTCATGTATGGAAGGTCAGGTTCAGTTACAGTCAGTCGTATGGTGAAATAAAATTCCTACATAGATGACCACTATTCTATGAGTAATAATCAGCTATTATGTGTCTAGTGCCATCTTAGTGTAACGAGATTGACATAATATATAAAATTTTTAATGTTTATTAATCAGTATTATCTGTGTATTTGTAGTGCTGGCATTTGTCATCAATACCTCGTGATAAGATAGTAGAATATAGTGACGTTATTGATGATAATGACATTAATAATCAAAATCTTAAAGAAGATTTGAATCAAATCAATCCGTTGGTTGAACCTTTACCACGGTGGCACGAGTTTTACAAACGGATAAAGTTAGTTCCCTGGTGGTTGCGTTATAACATTGGGATTGCTAAGCAGGCAGATCTGAGGGACAAAATAATCAAGTTATCTTCAAGCATGGGAATAGACGATAAAATAGTAAGCAAGATAGTTAGACATGCTGTGTCTGAATTTTCACAAAATGGGCTTGGAGCGGATTATTATGGATATCACAATATCGATCATGAGCTTGAAGTTGCTTACTTTACTTTATTGGCAGCCAAGGGGCAGAAGAGACAAGAATATAGACTTAGTCAAAAAGATCTCATCACACTATTTGTAGCTGCCCTTTTTCATGACTATGATCCCTTGAAACAATTCGATAAACCAAATGAAGATTCTGTTGAAAGATTCATAAGAAATGACCACAAAATAAAACGCTTTATAGATGATTTTGAAATAAGCATAGATATTGTAATTGCGTTAATATACCGTACAGCCTTTCCCTTTAAAGGTCTCATAGCAGAGCATTCAAACAAAAGAATCCAAGAATTATTTACAACTGCTGGGATTCCTGAGAATGATATTATGGTACGAAAACATTACGAAGATCTAGGATGGTTTCTTTCTATTTCAGATCGTATTGCAGGCTATAGCCTTGGCAATTTTGAACGTTCTAAGGAACTTGCACGACGCAATGCACATTCATTAGGATGGCATCCCTCAGTTATAAACACTGAATCTGTCAAGTACTTTACATCATTAAAGGAAGAGAAAAAAATGTTTGAACGTGTGTTGGATGGTGTTTCACAAGAGTACAAGAAGAACTTCTCTGATAATGTAATGGCTTTCAGAGAAGCTTGGGCAAAGGAAGTTGAAATAAGAGGTTCAGTTAGAAATATGCTATTAGAGCTAATAACAGTAGTTGAAGGAATTCATACTGTTAGTTCAAATATGATAGAATCTCTTCTGCATATACACCAAGAATCGCCTGCTCCAATGAGCACGAGTCTTAGAAAATTTAAAAAGTCAGTAACCGATCCCGATGCGATTCTCGTAACTTTAAGGACCATTAACAAAAATGGAGAACCCGTAGGCTACGCAAATGGCGGACGCTTGGAGAACTACACACTTCGACGTGGTACGCATGATGAAAATTTAGGAAAAAGAAATACTGCATATATCGAATCTATTTGCGTCAAGCCAGGCTACTGGGGAGGGACAGGAGCGGGTCGACTTCTTAGGTTGGAGTTTCACAGAGAGGCAAAGTGTCGTGGTTGCAAATTCGTGACAGGCTACGTTCACCGCGAAGTAGCCATGGGACGAATAAAAAGGGGTGAAAGTATCGAGATAGTACAGAAATACAATCCAGATAAGCTCGATTACTATAGAGCTAATGTGAACAATTTGCTCATATCCGCTTCGGAAGCAAAAATCAGCAGTAATTGAGGGTTATGGGACAATTATCACTAAATAATTGTGAACGTAGTATAACTCAAACTACTATACGGATTTAGCACAAAAGAGAAATTGATTCAAATATAGAATACTATTCCATCAAATAGAGTTTGTAAAGCTGTCCTGTCTGTCTATTGGTATACTTCCACGCTTGAATGCGATCCTTTAATTCTCTAAATCTAGTTTTGAGAGCTGGATGAAGCACGGGTATAAACATCTTCTCCTATTG
>QHBN01000038.1 GCA_003176995.1 Candidatus Nitrosopolaris wilkensis | reverse complement strand
ATTCATGGTGTTTATAATATCATTTCTATGGGAGATAGATATTAGAAACAATACTTCATATTTCCAAGCCTAAGAAATCATGTATATTGCACACCATAAATCGGTAGTATTAAATGTTCTTATGAAAATTGAGAAAAAGAATGTTTTGGGACTGGTAACCTTGCGCCCGGTGATAGTACCGGGGAGATTTTCTATCAACCTCCTATAAGTTACCAAAATTGTTTCTAAAACTTAAAATCAGCAGTTCTTTACAGGTTTTATCGTATTAGGCCTAGGACTACCTAATTTGCTCAGTGTAGCACAGACCATCGGCAACACTGGTGCTGACATTCTATTACAGGCGGCAAATACAAAGTCTGTCGGTAGACTCAAATGACTTATGAAAAAGTGCATAGATCAACGAGCGCGATTATGATTGAGCATCCCGAGTTAGGAAAAGTAATGACTAACCTTCAAACGATTTCCTGGGATACAACATATTCATTTGATGTGCTTAACATATGGTCTCATGCTTGCGACATGCGTGAAGAAAAATTCTGATGTTGAAGTTAGGGGTTTTCGATATTGTAGCTGACATGCACTACAGGGTTATGCCTATGAGGCGTAGGGGTATTGTAAGACTTTCCGAGAGAATTTGTCCAAATTGGTCACGAGAGACACTTGCCTAGAGTAGGCGATCCGCTCCCCTAGATAAGATGCCAACTTTAGTTTCGTCATGACAGAAAACTAGACAGATAACTAACGACAAGTTGCTGGTAACAAAATTGCGACTAGATTAGTGAAAGTACTTGTAACTACGCCGTAAGAAGCAATCTAAAGTGCATCCATTCTACAGAACGTGAAATAAGATGCGGGTTGGACAATCCGGTGTAATATTTTAGATACACAAACAAAATAGCAAAATTGTCGATTGTCTCTTGATCCTCTAGGTGTTATTGGCAAGCACTAAGATTTTCCTTCTTTAGTGGCTTGAAACACGCAGAGTCTATCCTTCGAATCGCATGAGGTCTCCGCGACGAATTGTTCCACCCCGCTGAACTGATGCATAGACTCCGGCATTCACCTTGTTGTACCTTGCGATTGTGCGCAAGATACCTAAATCTTTGGGAAGGTCCCCCTGCGGCAGAGTCGTCATCACACGCCTTGTGCAAGATCCAGTGACACGCAGCACAATATCCTCGCCGATCATTATCTTCTTGCCCATCCATAAATTCTCGATAAAGTCCTTCTCTCCAGACGCTGACTCTATCACTATGTTTGGCCTAAACCGTCGAACCTCGAAGCGTCCTTCTGGATAGAGTTCTCGTAGACGGTTGATTGTAGAAGTCGTCAAGAGATGGATTACAGCAAGATCGAAGAAAGTTTGGGAGGGCATGGTTTCGTCGGTGACCTTCGCTCTTTGTGCTAGGTCACATATATCCGGCCAGTACTGCTCGTAGCTTGGCCTCTCCAAACTAGCCCTCATGAGCTTAACATCTTGATCAAGAACCTTTGACAAAGTGTAATCAATATTATCCTGATCGGAGAAAATGTGGGTGCCATCTGGGAAGGTAATCCTGACTGATGGAATGTTCTCGACTACTTGTGGTGGGTCTATAAAGACAGAACGAAAGTCGAAGAGCTTTCCCCATTTCTTAGGGTTCTTGGCACTAGCCACCTTACCAGTTTTCTGGTCGATTAGTGCGTATGCACGATCCCCTATCAGTCCGCGTTCCGTTACGTACGAAGAATTGAGCTCCTCTCCCAACATCGACTTCACGGGATAACGCCAGATAGAGACTACCATTCCTGTATCGGTCCGAGCTTGATTCACATGCAGTCACACTCTATGAGATTTCAGAGTGCAATATAGCGTTTGGCAATATTAAGGTCGTAAACAACAACCAGGCTCACTAATCTCTAATATCAGTACGCACAGCATTTCGTTAACATACATTATGTTGTTTATCTTATATACGCTAATTGATTAATTGATCTATCGCCCAAAGAAGATAGTGTGTAACCGACTAGCAAATAACGAACATATTAAGGTTCAAAAATCCGGCTGTAACAACAAATACTGCACTAAGCTACAACAAACAAGGTGTAGCTATCCCAAATCGAAAGAAAAAATAAACACGAGGATAGTAAATTAACCATCATTATTTGATTCTTTACGTTGCCTGTTCTATCCGTTCCCTTTCTTAATTACCTCTTAGCGTATTCTGTCATACCTGTGAAGTCTACTGCAACGAAGGGTTCGTTTCCAATTATCCATGCATTATGTCCGGGTGGAAGATAACCTACATCTCCAGGACCGAATTCTTCTTCAGAGCCATCATCCATTTTAACTCTCATTCTCCCAGAAATAACATATTGTGTATGCGGAGCTTGACAGCTTTCAGTTTTAACAATAGGCTTCACGCATTTCTCCCAACTCCATCCTGGTTCAAAATATGCTCTACCTATACTAGTCTCACCAACCTTTGCGATCTCAACTTTGCCCTTATCGAAAGAGCGTGTTTCGTCTGGTGATTTCATACTCTTTTTTTGCAATTTCGATGTTGTTGTCATATATTGACAACAATGAGTGCTTGATTTATCAATATTTCTATTATTTATTCAGTTGTAGGACTCTTCAAAGGAGTAACTTTTCTTCTTTGCACAACTGAACAACTGTACAGGTGTGCCACTGACTACTAGTACAACTAGCAGTAATGTATGCATTAACCAAGGAGCAATTCAGCCGACATAACATAACAAATGATCTTGAAGGAAAGCAAGATACATATTCTCTACATTTTTTCTGTCAGTACAATAACATTAAGTATCGATCTAATCCTGACGGGCTGCAAGGCATAGGAAGTGAAGCCATCTGAATAATAAAATAAAATAATTATTTCAAGCTTGTGCTGTCTAACTTCACTATCGGACCAAATGTCTTTCCTCCATAATTGCTCGCTCTAAATACTGGTTCTAAAACTCCCCAGTTTTATTTGGCTGTTCAAAACAATGAAGTGTATGCAGTTAATACAGGAGCGTATTTTAGTAAACCTAGACCTAAAACAATAGTAGGGTTAGAAGGTTTAGCAAAGATAGTTGACCCAGAAGGGCTTTGAAGACATTAAAGTACCTAAATATAAAGAACGATGAGCTGAATAATCGGAAGAAGGACATCAAAATACGATGGTTTTGAGCTTGATAAATGAGCTAACTATCGAGTCATTCAAAAATAAAACGTGGTAATACGTGTTGGAATAGCACGATTTCATGCTGAATTAGTTAGCTGACATTTCAAAGTATGGATAACATTTGAATGTTTAGAATTCGAAGGGGGAGGCTTATTGTTGATTATTTTATGAGAAAAACGGTTGACAATAGCTAATGTCCGGTCGGCGCTGTAGCTCCCTTGCAGAGGAGCTACGACGTATCGGTTCATAACCACGGTTGCTGATTAGTTTAGACCGGTGATGAGTAATCAAACAATTTGCGAAGTAGAATTAATCTATCAAACTTGGAAATAGTCAATTCATGGAACAAATCGAATCGGTCAGGTGTAGTATGAGTCATGAACGCGCCGTTGTTGAGTATGATAGAATACGATCTGAACATAAGCTGATACACGAACATCATTTTGCTCCTAGAAGAGCGAAAGGAGCAGATCATTTTGCTATCTGTTGTATTACTTGCGGCGATTGTTACTGTCATATTTGTGGCAAAATACTAGTCGCCCTCACCGATAGCCAAGCTCTACAACCGTAATTACTCGAGTCAGTTGAGAGAAAGGTCAAAAGCCATGACCCAGACCATAAGGTAGAGTTAAAGCCACTCGTCAAGTTACGTCTTAAATAAAAGAGCGCACATATAAGATAAAGTCGAAGATATCTGAATTATACAGCTCAGATACTCGTGTTTCATTTGGATATGCTCCACTCTACAATTGCATCATTTAAGGGTGCACCTGTGTTGGTTGGCATGCTAATCGACAACGTTTTCGTTTAATGGTGTTGGGGAGCATGTAAAGTCTATGCCACCTGTTCACTTTACAAATTCACGAAACTTTATAGCCCAAGGAACTTACGGCACATGTTAGCGACCGTATGAGTACAGTATCCGTCACATGAAATACAATCAGGCCTTTGGTAACAATGACTAGACGATATAGTCGATGGTTTCTATTCTCATCTTTTTTGCGGAGACAGAAGGACTCATCACTTTAGGCACCTCAGCAACTCATCAACAGGCATCGTATTTAGTATATTAGATTTTTCTGCCCAGCCACGCCTAGCTTGACCTATCCCAAATTTTAAAAATCCAAAATGAACAGGATGATGTGCATCTGAATCAATTACAAGTTTAACACCATTTTGTATAGCCATTCTTACAAATTCATCTTTTAGATCAAGACGGTCATAATGTGCATCAATTTCCAGTATAGTATTAGTATCATTTGCAATATCTACCAGTTTCTCAATATTGACAGGATATCCTTCTCTTTTATTTATACGCCTGCCTGTAGGATGGAATATTATATCGACGCTAGGATTCCGTGCTGCTTTTATTAGCCTATCAGTTTGGACTTCAATTGGCTGTGAGAAATTAGAATGAATAGCTGCCCCTACGATGTCGAGTTTATCTAGTACATTATTTGCGATATCAAGTGATCCATCTCTCATTATATTCACTTCAGCACCAGATAAAATTCGGAAATTATTAGATTTTGTTTGAGGAGTTGATCCTGATAACTCAACTTCATTAATAAGTTGCCTTTCTGTTTTATCCGGCACCCGCCTTATACCATCATTTACTTCTGCAATTCTGTTTGCTTGATCTAATAGTTGTTTTTCATCAAGACCGTTTGTTAATTTCAAACTTTTTGTGTGATCTGTTATGACTATATATTGAAGTCCGAATTTTTCATTGGCGGCTAAAGCCATCTCTTCAATTGACATTGTTCCATCTGTGCTATTGCTGTGGACTTGCAAATCACCTTTCAAATCATTGTATTCTATTAGTTTCGGTAGTCCCTTGGCTCCCTTTTTTGCTTGCTCAACTTCCCCCAAGTTTTCTCTCATTTCAGGGGGAATCCATTCCAAATCCAGTGTCTGGTACACTTCTTCTTCTGTTGAACCAGCAATTCTGTGCTGAGAATTGTCAAAAATCCCCCATTCATTCAAGAGAAGGCCTTTGGCGAGTGCTATCTTACGCATAGCAACACCATGTTCTTTGCTGCCTGTAAAATATTGCAATGCTGAGCCAAAACTTTCTTCAGGAACGACCAATAGATCAGCATCCATTCCGTTATTTAAGCGGACGAAGGTCTTAGTTGATCCTTTACCAAGAACCTCATCTATTTCCGGCATTGATACAAAATAATCCATTACCTTTTCAACATCATTACAAGCTACGACGAAATCAATATCACCTACAGTTTCTTTCATTCTCCGAAAAGAACCGGCAACAACTGCATTTTTTACTCCGTTAAACTTCAAGAGACGTGTTTCAATTTGTTTTATTAGAGGATAAACCTCGCCTAAAAGATACCGACTTCTTCCTTTCTTAAATAGTTGAATTTTTTTCAAAATTACTTCTTCTTTTTTTTCAGAAAAACCACGAATGCTGCGAAGCTTTCCTCCCGATGCTGCTTTTTCTAAACCTGATAAATCTCTGATACCTAGCTTGTCATATACAATCTTAATCGTTTTAGGACCTATGCCTTCTAAACCATAAAATCCATCAATATCTATATCAGTCTTGGATTTTAACTCGTCTAAATATTGGATTTTTCCTGTTGTAAGGTATTCTTCAATTTTTAAAGCAATTGCCTTTCCGACGGACGGAATTTGCATCAGTCCTTTCAATCCGTGTGTTGCGTATACCTCCTCGACGTTTGAAGATAAATTTGCGATTACATCTGATGCCCTCTTATAAGATCTAATCTTGAAAACCATGTTAGAGTTATCCTCCCCCTCCTCCATTCCTAGCAGAAATGCAATATCACGCAAAATACTCGCAATATTGGCATTTTTCATCTTTGTCCTTCACCATATTGTCAAAGTCATGCTGACATACCTAAAATCTCTTCCTACAGGACGCGTAATCCATTATCGCCATAATTATCAAATTTATGAAATATCGCTAACATGCAAAGGTTAGGAAGTTAGAATAGATCTCATAGCCCCTAGTGCATAAAAACCTCACTATTATTTTCAAATGTGTTGCAAGGGCGTTCATTCTTTTGTGGTACAGCTGCTCACGAATTATAGTTAAGACGTAAGCAGTAAGTTGTTTGCCACGATGGTATTGTCTGGAATACTTCTAGCTAGTACTATATCAGCAGCAAATTCTACACTTGCTGCTCCTTCCCATGTTTCTCCTACTTCAACTCCACTTAATCCAATATCAAAACCAGGACCAGCAAAAGGAGTAGATATTTTCACACTATCTGATAAGCTGAAAGAGGGCTATAAAATCTCATATAGACAATGGATCTAATGCAGCAATTGTCATAGTCTTGTAGATCCAAATGGAACACAATTTTATGGCTATGACAAAATATCTACTGCAAATCAGACAACAGTAGATAAAAATACAGTCTTTGGTATTGGTTCTATAACAAAATCTTTTACTACACTTCTTTTGGCCGATATGGCAAATCGTGGAATAGTTAATTTGAATGATTCAATTGAAAAATACTTGCCTGCTACAGTTAAAGTAGCCACATAGAATGGTCAACATATCACTCTCGAAAGTTTAGCCACACATTATTCGGGATTACCTGATAAATCCTCCTAATATGCCCCTTACTGGCACAGGCTCTCAGAA
Organism: Candidatus Nitrosopolaris wilkensis; assembly: GCA_003176995.1. GTDB lineage: Archaea > Thermoproteota > Nitrososphaeria > Nitrososphaerales > Nitrososphaeraceae > Nitrosopolaris > Nitrosopolaris wilkesensis. The sequence goes on along the minus strand of QHBN01000038.1, from coordinate 2,339 downwards.
ATACACCCTTCAGCAGATGTACCAGCCTCTCCAATATTAAACTTACAAGGGCTCCAAGATCAAAGTATAACTATTCAAACTTTGGTATGGATTATTAGGCAATATCTTGGCATCAAAAGCTGGTATGCCTTATGAACAGCTTGTCGTAGACAGAATTCTAAATGTATTAGGTATGAATAGTACCAGGGCTGCTCTTTCTGACGCACCTAAGTCTCGCTTAGCGATAGGCCATATGAATGGTCACCGCTTCCTATAATTGAAAATCCTCTTCCTTATGTACCTGTAGGTACATTTAGTTCAACTGCATCCGATATGGGTGAAATAACTGAACCATTTAATACACTTATTAATTCCCATTTCCTTCAATAGCATACGTCAATGCTTCTACAGCCAAAACAATACAACTCTTGTACATTGTGGCTTGAGAGCATTAAAACGAAAGGTACAAAAAATGCATATAGTCTTCATATTTCGTTATTCTGTAAATTCCATAAAGTCAATCCAGATCAATTACTCAATTTGAATAATTCGGAAGGTCAACTCAAAACCTTGATTCTAAACTACATCATAAATCTTAAAAAGATAGGCAAACACAGCAGGCAAACCAAAGAAGGGAGAATTATCTGTAAACAGTATTAAACTGTATCTTACTGGTGTCAAATCTTTCCTTGAATTCAATGAGATAACTTTGCCTTGGAAGAAAATAGCCAAGTTCTATCTAGATGACGTAACGAATTGCTATAGATCTTATACAAAAGAAGAAATTGCAAAATTATTATCAGTAGCTGATCCAAGAGATCGATGTATTATTCTGTTGATGGCTTCAAGCGGTATAAGAGTTGGAGCAATTCAAACATTAAAAGTCAAGTCAATCAAAAGGTTAGATAATGGAATAGGTCTTATGACGGTTATATGCTGAAAGTAAAGACTCAGTTTATGTTGCACTTGTTACCCCCCGAATTTTTAGTTAGCCTTGATCAATATTTGAAATATCGGAAATGCCAAGGAGAAAAAATTCTGCTGAATCTTGGCTTATACGTGACAAATTCGCCACATTATCAAGAAGAAGAAAAATTGCTACTTACGAGTATAAACCACACCGATTACAGCACGGTTGAACGAGACCTTTATCAATAACGCAACCAATACCTAGATAGTTGCATCATATCAATAAGAAGATCAGGAGTTGTTAGTAGACGGAAATGACTGATTTAAGGATATTCATACCTACGTGGGGTACGCCAGCAATGTCAGTTTATGCTAAAGAACTTGCTTGTTCTAAATGTCATAAGGACATGGGAATGATATTTGCCAAAGAAGAATCATCAAATAACTTCACACAATCAGATAACGACTTGGTATGTCAGAGTTGTTTAGAAGAATTAAAGAAAGCTGTGAGATAGTAAAGCACTGGTGAAGGAAAAATGATGAAAAATCTCCTAGTCTTTGGCGTTCTCTTAATACTTATAGGTGGAATTGCTAGTTTATTACTCACGATAACTCACGCTCAAGCGCAGCAGATAACACAACAGCCACCGTTTACTAATCAATTCGCTCAGCAACAACGACAACAACAGCAGCAGCAACTACAACAGCAGCAACTAAATCAACAACGATTTCCTAACCAACAACAACAAGGTCAAGCGTTAAACCAACAGCAGCAACAACAACAGCTGTTAAATCAAAACCAGCACCAAGGACAACATCTGTACAACATTAACCAGGTCATTGCGTGTTTAAATCATCAACTCGCTGATTCCATACTTAAAGCCGGTACTACAGGTGCGTTAACTCTTCATAATAACACAAATGGGACAGTTACGGCGGCCTTAAATCAAACTTTTATCAGGAATGCAACAAATGTCTTGGATAGCTGCATCTTACTGAGAAGGTGACACAGCTCTAGAAGCGCAAACCTAAAGCTCCGCGGAGCTTTGAACCCTCATTTTAACAAAGCAAATGTGATAAAGTTGCTTCCACATGAAAACATTGAATATATTCATATCGAAAAACTAGGTGGAAGACGAGAGAAAACTGATCTGGCTCATAATAGCAATAGTCATTGGCAAAACAAGAGCTTCCAAGCTTATGCTAATTACATGAAAACTCAATCATTTAAAGAAGGCATTGATGAGATACTGTTAGTTTGTAAAGCATAATACTATAGCCATAATGTGTGCTGAAGCTTTGCCGTGGCGTTGTCATCACAGATTTATAAGCGATTATCTTACGATGCTCGAGCTGGAGGTTCATGATATTCTGAACACTAAGGAACCTAAGGATCACGAATTTACTTCATTTGCGCAAATCATCGATGGAGAGATCAGATACTAGAAAGT
>QHBN01000037.1 GCA_003176995.1 Candidatus Nitrosopolaris wilkensis | reverse complement strand
AAGTGTGTAAGTACAACAATTAGCCCTAATGAAGAATGGCCAAGCTTATGTAAACGTTCAGACTGCACAAAATCCGCCTGGAGAATTAGGAGATAAAATGAAATCGCAACGGTCTAGTGCAAAGACACTTGCAGATATGCTAAAAGAATTAAACAATAATAATTTAATCAAAAGAGAAGTCTTCAACGAAATTCCACCCATAGTAGATTTTACATTAATTAAAGGCTGTGAGAAGTTTAGGGAGGCTATTCTTCATATTCTGTATTGGCTTCTTTTTTGGATACTAAAGAAAAAGTCTAGGATTGAAGAGGAAAATTAGTTCACGACTACTTTTCCTTTCATCCAAGGGTGCAATATACACAGGTAATCGTATGTCCCAGCTTTTTCAAATGTTACACTAAATGTATTTGAAGTTCCTGGAGGAAGATTTCCTTTTGGAAGTAACCAACCTGAATTAACATACTGTTCATTGCCACTTATGGTAACATTTGCGTTCGGAGCAGGGAGCTTTACCTTACCAGAGGAATCGATTAGAGTGGGATTAAACACTCTTCCATTCACCAGTATCAGTGTATTCATTCCTCCATTACTACTAGGACTCACGATTGGTCTACTGTTAGAGCTAGGAGGTAAGGACATAAATTTGGTCAGAGTCGGAAAACCAAATGGTGCGTCTCGATATGTCATGGTTTTGTTATTAAAGACAAAGGTAACAGTATGTGGTTCTGCTGTTAATGAGGCTGGAACATTCCAAACCACAGTAGCTCCAGCTTTAATCTCTACCTTTTGCGGAGTATATCCAAAGAAGAACCATGTTGCATTACCTCCTCCAACTTGAACTTGGGTATTGGCATTTGTTGCTGCTGCTACCGCCTCTTCATTGAGACTAAAGAAGGATACTGAACTTGTTACTGCCACTGCCGCAATCATTCCGCCTACGAGGGCCATGATTGTTATTTTATTTTTATAGGATCTTTTGCCCATTGACAAAACGAAGGATATATGTGTTATAAAAATTTCTCTCAAAACTACCTGTCGCCCCGATGAATCTTTATGAATATATAAATGGAATATCTCAAATAATGATCTTTTTGCAAAGATAATAAACAATGATTTCGGGCAACAAATTTAATTGAAGAGAAGGAATGAAAAGGATTTAGAAAGTCCTTGGATAAATCGGACAGAAGGATTTTCGTTCCATTTTTATGGTCATTCTAGTCACTTGTGTATGGCCCATTTCAACATCTTGATTTTGGTGTTTGTATGTTAATCTCAGTGTGACATAATCTGGCATTTTACCCTTAAGATTAAGATTAAGATTAGACTGTTGCTCCAGAATTTCGGAGTTCCTCTTCTCATAGTACTTTATTTGTTCTTTAATTTCTGAAATACTTCTCTGCCCCTCTTCTATTAAGTGCAATTTCAGGAATACAGTCACTAATTTACCATGTTTACTCATTATTTACTCACCACCCTGATTTCAGCTGACCATCAATATTTCTGCTCCATTATACCTGGCAATACTCCGAGCCCTGATCCCCTGAACAATCCGCAATTCGCAAGCACGGATTCGAGGGCGATTAATACTAATATGCGTGACATACATACAGTTCTTCCCTCCATGGAGGTACATTTTCTTCCAAGTATGGTGTCAATTTCAATCATTCTTTTATCCCTTCTTGAACCCCATCAATAGTCCACGAACAAATCCAAACATAGTTGATAAGTGTGGTCAGTACACTTACGATATAAATAAATCAGCCGATTGTACTCAAGCCAAAATTGTTAATGGCCATGATGATTCATTTTTTCATCCTATAGAGATTTCTGCGTGACACTATGACAACCTTGTTATCGTTTATCCGTCTAATTTGAACATCAATCGATAAAATACCGTAGCTTTCTGAATTCCCTTCTTTTTTATCCGAGATAGAATACTCTGCTTCGAGTTCGTCACCTACGTACACTACACCCAAAAACCTACAATGCCTATTATCCCAATTAGGATCTCCATCCATTCCATACAGCAGCATAATGCTACCAGAGAATATATCAAGACGTGTCATCTCTCCTTCAGCGCGCGCTATTATAGCACGGCCTGGCAAAAGAGTTCCTTTAATTCCGTTCTTAGCAGCCAATTCGGGTTTTTCATGCAAGATATTTCTTGTCTTTGCAAATGATATATTTTTGAAAGTCATCCTTGTCAATAACAATACGCGATTTGAATGTCTGCCCTACTTTAAATTCTCCAAATTTCAAATCTAATTGTGAAAATTGATGTATCCTACTCAATATATTCTAACAACAATTAAATGCATTGGTATGCACAGAACATATAATAAAAATAGAATACGGCCAAGGATTAATCATACAATCGAGGTCTGAAAATGAAATATACAAATTCATTACATTTGGTAACCGCTATATATTCTGAATTTCAATTATTTTCTTTCTTGAGGTTAGTCCAGAAATGATATGTATCCTATTTTCAGGTACTCGAAAGAAATCTGATATCTTTTTTATCATCTCCTTGTTTGCCTTTCCATGTTTTGGTTTAGATTTTATAGATATGATTATTTCATTCCCATTTAATTGAATTTTTGCAGATGAATTGAATTTGACTTCGACGAAATACATCAATTAATTACCATAGTAGCATGATTTACTTCTCTATAAGGTATGTATCTATTTCTAGAACAGGTGATCTTACTGGCGATGATAGTACGGACCACTCCCTTTCCCGTGATTTTAGGGTTTCTCGATCTCATAATACTCCAACAACTAACTTCTCAATTCTGTTGAAAGTTGTTAAGTTTAGGACACGGCAACCTTTCCTACCATAGTAGGATGTATTTGACAGAAATATGGAATCTCTCCTGCAGTCTTGAAGGTATGAGAGAACGTTTTTCCCTGCGCCAGAAGTGTTGATAATCCAGAATCAAATTCTTTTCCCTTAGTTGGATCACTAGACCCTGTACCTGATGTAACAGTATGGGCGACATTGTCTTTGTTAGTCCATGTCACACTACCTCCAACTTTGACATTAATAGGGTTTGACGAAAATGCTTTGTCTGCTAAGGTAGAGGCTCCTGGTACGATTGAAACACTCTTACCACCGGTCGAGTTAGTTCCGGCAGAAGCCGTGGTTATATTCGCAGTATTATTCTTAACGTCTCTAAGCGAGGGGGGAGTGAGGAGTAGCTTAGGATCGGTAATGACAGGCTGAGGTGGTAGGCCAAAATGCTGCCTTAAAATTTTCTGTTGGTGTATTAAAGTGTTTGAAGAGTAGGTTGGTCCTATATATCCAATCCATGCCCATAAAATTATGACCGTAGCAAGCGAAATCCCCATGACCAGAATCGACCAACCAACCGTTCCCAACCCCATACTGCCGGGAATGTCTTATTGCTTTTAAAAATATTTGCATTGATAAAGTCTCCTATACTAAGCCAGCGATCTATGGGATGATACAATAAGATCTCCGTGCTAAAGTACATATACATTTTGACTTACGCCAGTATAATTTTGCATATTACTTGATTTCATTTCTATCGAGAGATCTTAACATCATGGCAACATTTCCATGGTTTGTCAGGCATTGCAACAATAAGTGTGTCGTATTTACAAAGTGTCTTGTAACATGCATCCCTCTAGAAGAATCACCGCACCAAGAAATAGCATACTCTTTGAGAGTAACGAGTACATATTGAAAAATTGATACATGCAGAACAAACCATTCACCATTGGTCTAATCCAGAATTGTTATGTATAGTCGTAATTACAGCTTGTAAATTTATCTGGCGTTTTCAAGAGCTCCTGTCTCTCAGTTGTTTCTAAAAAAACTATTCTGGTTGTAGTAGAAACATATTTTCCTGGGTTAAATATGAGAGCGTGACGAATCAACGCAATAATGCATTACTATATCACATATTACAATCAATTGGTCGCCGTTCTCTCAAGTCAACTCATTGATTTCATGATATCTGAAATCAATATAATCGAACTTTTCGAGGCAAGACATGAACATATCGCGGCCAGACTATATTTCTGAGGCAAAGAGATGTCTTGCAACGAATAGTTATGTGTTAGTTACAGAAACAACAACAAAATCTTTGTCTCCTGGGGAAAGACTGTCAAGATTAAGAGATGTAATAAAAGAAAATGGATTTGAGTATATAACGATGAGCAAATAGGAGCCTATACCTGGTACTTGGAACGTTCTAATCCTCGTCTATTCCATCCCAACGAACTTTTACACATTTATGGATGCGTTATAAATCTTGGAAACCTAACTGCAAATCTATATTTGTAGTTAGTATTTTTTATACCGATTCTTTACCATGAAGGGATAAGGGTTTTTATCTGAACTCTAATGGTTCATATTATAGTATGGAGCCTCTTTGACTGGGTATAAGAGACTTATCCTAATACACTGTGTACATCGATACTACACTGTTGAGCTATAGATTAGGATCTCAATTATTTGTCGTATTCATCATGGCGGCGCACCCAGAATTGAGGGGATTCATGACCAGCCTCATCTCGGCCCTTGGGAACTAGGTCAAGGTAGTGGTATGCCACATTCAACATATCGATGCCACGCGCATAAGCTGAATAGGTGTGAAACATGCGACCTGCAGGGTCTTTGAAAAATACACTGACTCCTTCCCGTTCTGAACTGAGCGGATCTTGTGTAATGAAGTTGTAGAAGGCTTCTTTCTTGGCCAACTCTTCCGATGTGAATGACACGTGGTAATCGAAATTGAAATCTGTATCGCAAGAAGAAACCCATTTGAAATCCCAGCCCATCCGCTTCCGGTACGCTGCCAGCTTACTGTATGGTGCCCGAGAAACAGCGATCATCGTACCATCTCTTTGCTTCAAGTGCACAATAATTCCATTGAAATTGTCCGCCCAAAATGAGCAATGCAAACATGCTGCCTCCCAGCTTGGATCAAACATAAAGTGATAGACTATTAATTGGCTTCTTCCTTCAAAAAGTTCTGACAGAGTTTGTTTTCCATTCGGTCCCTCAAAGACATATTCTTTATTAACGGCTACCCAAGGCAAATTGCGTCGTTGCTGGCTAAGTTGGTCGCGGAAGATTGTGAACTCTTTTTCCTTCTTGAGCAGCGCCTTGCGAGACTCGACCCATTCATTCTCGGGAACAATCTTGTGATCTTCTAAGGGTTCAGTCATTATTTCCTCTTCCTCTCCTTGTTTTCAATATATTCCTTCAACGAGTTCAAATTATAATCATACATATCATCCAAGAATCGTACTAATTCTGATGTCGCCTTCCCGCTCAAAGAATAGAACCTGTTTTTTCCCTTCTTCATTTCTGTTATCAAATCTGACTCTTTCAAGATACGAAGGCTTGTTGATACTGCAGGTAGGGTGAAGTTAAGGCGCTCAGCTATTTGAGTCGGTAACATTTCCTTATTTTTAAGCAACAACATTATCCGTCTTCTATTATTATCAGATACTGTGCTTTCCATGACGAACCCATATTTATCACCATTTTATAATTGTAGAACTATTTAAATGTTGAAAAATTAGTTGTATAATAATTAGAAAGTTTTGGTTTATTGTTGAATCGTACTGAAAAACCTTCTTTCATGGGTTCTATTGAAATACCCCGACTAAAAGCACCTCCAGATCTAAAATTACTGGAAATTCCAACATAAGTTCCGAAAACCCGTTCTCCTTCATATATTTGGAAAATTCCTGTATTATAGTAGAATTGGTAGGATTTGGGACAGAAGAAATTTTGTTAATTGTAGTAGTAAGTTTTGCTGGAATTTATTTTAAACCTCATTTTCTGGTTCTATTATATCGTATATCACCGAACTCACGTATATTAACTCATGTAGAATTAAAAGACGCAATCTAGGATCCCGGGTTAGGGCATCCTAGATGGACAAACGATATGTCCTTATTGGATTTCTTCGGTCAAAAAAGTGCGTCCTTATTTGTCATTGTTCTCTAATACCGACTTCCAATTACCAATTTCAGTATCAAAGTTCTCAAGTTGTTTCTCAAATTGATCGTTGCCAAGTCCATCAGGTTTGATAAAGGTCCAAGTTACAGTAGAGTCGTCCTCATTTGGAATAATTCTGACAAATACATGCCATTCCAATCCCCCTCCAACAAATATATGGTCCAAAATTCCAAACTCAGGAACAGATCTATGCTTCATCCGAGATTCACCCGCGACGTGGTGATCGAATGTCCACCATCCATCGTCACCCTTCCTTAGTGATTCTGATCTTATCGCACCACTCATTTCCATGTACTTCATATTCTCAAAGAAATTATGAACAATATCAGTCATTTTGTTTACAGTCATGGTCTTAACGATTACTTTTTTTGGAACTGGTTTTTTTTCTTCCATCATGTATTATTACACAGTAGTTCCACTTAAATTCTAGTTCCCGATTATGGTGTAAATAACAATGCTATTAGTAAACGAACTCGCTCGACTAGGTCTAACTGAAGGAGAAGCAAGAGTTTATCTTTCTTTAGTAAAACTAGGTTTAGCAAAAGTTGGTGCAATAGTTAAGGACTCTCGTGTATCTTACTCTAAAGTGTATGAGGTATTAGAAAGGCTGGGTTCGAAGGGCCTCGTTAGTCATGTGATGATAGGCGATATTAAGCACTTCAGTTCTGTAGAACCATACAGATTACATGATTATATTCTGGCAAGGCACAGAAGCTGAAGGCTCAAAAGTAGTTGATTAGTAGAATAATTCCTGACTTAGGCGAAATAGCAGGAAAGAACAGAGAAAGAATCTCTGGTGCAGAGATATTTGAGGGAGAGAGAGGGCTTAGAACTGCCTATGAAATATTACTCAGTAGTGCATCTAGAGGTGAAGTACTATGTTATTTTTATCTCTATGACGACTATCATGAAATTGCTAGTTTACTCTAGGTTATACCAATTTCAAAAATCAAAAGGACTAGCAGAGTGAGGTATAAGCAGCATCAAGTTCAAGCAATCAAAACATTACAAGGAAATTCCAAAGATGTCAATTTGAGGTTTGTATCGTTTCCTTTACCTGGGACTATTGATATAATAAAGAATAATCTTTTGATCATAACATGGGCCAACGTCACAGGAATCTTGGTAACTTCCAAAGAAATAGCTGAACATTTCAAGAATTATTTGATAGTATTTGGAATATGGCTAGCTAGCTAGGGATGGTTCCACGGCATGAATGACAAAACTTTTATTTTGCCTTCCCAATCTTCACCATACTATTGGTCTTTTCCCATCCTTATGAAGCATACCGCATTCCAAAAGTATTCTGCGCTCATTTGAATGATAAGCAGACATCACAGTTCTATCAATTATTTAAATCTAGTAATAGTGGTATTAGAAGTGGTTAGGCCTGTTACGTTTACACTATTATGAGATAAAGCACCAGCATTATTAGCACAAGAGTACTTGGCAGTTATTTTGTTTTGTCCTGATTTAATGGCAGTATAATTTGGGGCTAATGTGAAACTCCACTTTGAGTAGTCACCAGATCCACTAGCGCCAATTGCTGTTGCTGGTCGGTATGGTTTTATTCCGTTTACTATTACAGACACTTGACAATTTATAGAAGTAGAATTACTATTACCGGCAGATGTTCCAGAAATCACAAGATTTTTTCTGACAGGAACTATTTCACCTTTAGTTGGAGAAGTTATTTTTACATTATGTGCCTTGGGATGTTTCGTAAGAGAAAGAGTGGAGATGGATTTATTACTACCAATGGGCGCCGCAGCTTGGCTTTTTGGAAATACTTGCCCGGATGCCAGATTCGTCAAAAGGGTAGAACTAAGAAGTAAGAGAATAATTGCTCCAGCTATTGAACGGATCGCCACTTGTGCAGACCATCTAATTGAAAATCGAATGAATTTTATCATTATCTGATAAGGAGGAGTATATATTTAATAAATTCTTGCCTGACAACTTTTTACAAGAGATTTTATGTTCTCCTGAGCTGCTTCACAGCGAATTCAATTCAGCATGAGTGGGAGCATTTAATTCAGCAGATGGAATAAAATAATGAGTGGCCGAAGTCTTTTTCAAGAATATACGAAAAGATGGTATGAACATAGGACAAGTACTTAAAGATGTAAATCTTCGGTTGTCTTATAGGCTTTCTCCTCCTGTTCATGCCAATCTTTTGTTAGTCACGTCACTGAATATTTATTTTCGTCATCTTCTTCTGCAACCGACTCAGACAAATATGAAATCTCACTATTATGTTCGCTATATCATAAGCTGTTTTTACTATAGTATATCATAGACATCTTGTACCTTATTCATGTTTGAAAATAAACATCAACAAAAACACCAATAAGAACATCGGGATGAAGCGTTCATTGGTAATAGCAGGTGCACTTGTGACAACCGCGATAGTACTTAGCCTTAGGAGGAATTTTCGTCCAAGATGCCTTTGCCGATTCCGGAATATCTGGCAAGATTAACTTCCTACCTTGGGAAGGTACTGGTGGAATACTTGTCTTGCTGCCTCCAGCATACAGTGGTATAGGAACCACCACTCCTTTAGCTCCAGCATTAGTAAGCCCTACTTTCACAAATGTTTAGTAAGGAAAAAAGCGGTTGTCGTAAAGACAAAAACAGGATATAGAATCAAAAATGACATCCCCTTTTTTTGGGAAGGAACAGGATTAAGTAAATAACATGTAAGAGGCATACAAGGTTAAGTGCCGCACCCTCACGTGTTGGATAACCTTAGCTTTTTTCGTTACTATTTGTATAGTAATGTAGCTAGGTTAACAAGAAGGAGCTAGTAAACAATAATCAAAATATAAAACTAGTGGTGCTTTTGACTCATCGAATGTTCGTTTAGTTGCACCAGAGTTTTCGTTTTGTTCTGTACACGAAATTTCAGAGCCAACTTGTTCATGTGGCATATGGTCTTACCGCAAGTTTTACATCAATATTCTGTATACTTCCATTTCTTAACACCAATTACATGTAAATAGGTTTGAAAAATGATTAAATAAAGCGAAAAACCAGCTTGAATGGATGAAAGCTGCCATTTTCGAAAAACCAGGCTTAGAGAATCTAAAGGTAAAGCTGGACGTAGACGAACCAAAAATAACGGATCATGATGTGCTTATAAAAGTTAAGATGAGTGGTGTAAATCCAATAGATCATTTTGCAATATCTGGGGCACGAGAGACTAAACCAATACCACACATACCGGGAGTTGAAACAGCCGGGGAGGTAGAAAAGACTGGAAAACATGTAACGAGCTTGAAGCAAGGTGATAGAGTCGTAGTTTATAGTAGAGTATTTGATGGCATGTGTGATATGTGTCTTAATGGATACGAAATGTTATGCAGAAGTGGTGGGATAATTGGTGTTATGACTAATGGCGGGTTTGCAGAATATGTTGCTGTTCCAGAGAAAAATGTGTTTAAAATACCGAACGATATAGAATGGGGAATAGCAGCAAGTCTGCCTGTAACTACCATAACACCATATCATGCACTAAAAGAAGCAGCACTTAAAGTAAATGAATTCTTGCTCATATTTGGTGCTTCAGGAAATACAGGGATGATGGCTACACAGTTTGGGAAAAAGATGGGAGCAAAAGTTATTGCAGTTTCTAAGGATGAATGGGTAAAAGATTTTGGAGCCGATTATGTTATAGATGATTATGATAAAGTAACGGAAAAAGTTAATGAATTTACTCAAGGTAAAATGGCAGATGTTGTTTTAAATTCTTTGGGTGTAGCCACGTGGGATAGCAGCATTGCGTCTGTCGGCGTTAACGGAAGATGGGTCACTTTTGGAGGTCTAACAGGCGCAGATGTTAAATTGAATGTTCAATCACTTTATTCTAATCAGGTAAAGTTGATAGGATCTACTGGCGGCACCAGAAATGATTTCAGGGAAATCATAGATATGTCTAAAGAATTGAAGATCAGGGTATGGAAAAGGTTCAAGCTCGATGAAACCAAAGAAGCCCTGCAGGCATTATTTACCAAGGAAAGAGACGGTAGAATTATGTTAGAAATGTGAAATTAGTAGGATATTTATGCATCAATTGAAGTCGATGCCAGCATATTACAATAGAATTCAAATGTCTAAAGTAAGATTTGGAGTAGATATCTGCAACAGGGACATCTTGACCTGCAAATTTAATATAAATGTCACATTCTGAACATCTTTTAAAGCGAGTTCGTAGGCTGAATATTTTCCTCCTCCGATGTATCGAAAACGATGTCAGATACCTTTGCAACCTATCAACAAACATCAGGTATTGTACTATCTACTTTACAATGTAGTAAGCAGGTGGTGCAAATATATTTTTTGTGGTGATATTCCCGGTGATTGTCGCCGTATGGCACGTAATTTAATCAGTTCAATTGCGATTTCCTATTCTTTCTTATTTCACGATAGTAAGAACTTACGAGCAGAATATTCAATGTTGTATTGGTATTCAAATATTTAGTTTAGTTCTTCAGGAGCAAATTTTGCAATTTTATGATCGTAATACTCGAGAGATGTTTTTGCTTCACGATATCGATCACAAAATTGTACTCTGTAGGCCATATTGAAACCCTTGCCAAAGTGGTAACTCCTTTAGCAATTCCACTTGATGCAGTGGCTCTTCATATATCGATACTAAACCAAATTACATATTCGTAGCTAATGTTTCAATAGTCGAAAAGACATGATAGAAACTACGAATATGGCACCTGCGCTAATTACAAAAGTAGTCGCTCCAATCAAATTATACAATAGTCCTCCGACTATTAGTCCAATAATACTTGCTAGGCCTCCGAAACTACTTGCAACACCTTGTACTGCTCCTTGATGAATTGTTCCTGCACGCTTTGAAAGTATAGACATGACAGATGGCCACATAAGACCATTACCAATTGCAAACAAAATTGCAGCCCCATAAATTAAGATAATATTATTTGATACAAATAAAATAAAATTTGTTCCTAAAATTGCACTACCAATTATAACTAGTTTTTCCTCAGAGATTTTTTGTAAGGCTTTTCTTAGAACTGGACCTTGAACTAAAACCATGATTCCACTTAACACTGCATAAAATATTCCTATTTCTGTTATTGACCATTTTAATCTGACTACTGCATTAATTGGAAATGAGGTATAAAAGATGTTAAATCCAAGGAAAATAAAAAAGTACAAGACAAGTAAAAATGAGATATGCTTTAGTTTGAAGATATCTTGGAATTTAAGGTTTGTAGGATTTACGGTCCTGTAGCATTCTTTGCATTCCTCTGCAAAAACTTTTCTAATATTATTGTTTTCTGGAACTTGTATCACAGCTCTCGACTTTGATTCTTTTAGAGTGAAGCCTATTACGAATAAGGCAATTATGGAGATGAAGACCGCCGCCAGTACTGGTAATATTTCTTTATAGACAGTGCCACCCAAAATTCCTGCCAATGCAGGACCAACAATAAATCCAAGATTAGACGATATTGCCATTTTTCCAAAGTTTTTGCTTCTGTTTTCATCGGATGAAACATCTGCAAGATAAGCATTGGCAACAGAAACATTACCACCTGTAATTCCATCCAAACCTCTGGCAAAAAATAATACAACTAACGGAAGAGTTAAAACAAAAGCTCCAAGAATAGCAGAATCAATGCTAAAAAGATTTTTGACAGGTAAAAATAATGCAAAAAGGAAAATTATCCAACCGATTAATGTTCCCCCGTTGCATATTAAAAGAACCTTTTTCCTTCCGTAAGTATCAGACCATCTTCCTAAAATTGGAGCTCCAATTAGTTGAAAAGCAGGATAAATTGCAGCTAGTAATCCATAAACTATAGAATTCCCACCAAAACGCGTGACTAAAAATACCAAAAAAGGCAAAACAATACTGTACCCAAGAGTTGCAATAAAATTAGTCAGTAATAAAGGAAAAAGTGGAACCTGTTTATTTACAATAGTCACTATTTATCTAAACTGATGGCTTCCAATTTAAGAGTTTTTTAAACTTCCCTCGGCTTAAATTAGATTTCATAATAAAGTTATATGATATTTGCGCCTGTTATTTTTGGGTTCTAACAGTGAAAAGCGAGCCATTAACGTATTCTCTGTTGGTAAAGTAAATGACTAAAGGAAGAAATATGTAAATTGACTAAAATCCAGTGCGGTTCTATGATTAAATAAAGAATACTCTTTATTAACTGCAACTTGCAATTATACAAGGATTAGAGATTGAATAGTGAAAGTTTACTCACAACTAGTATAAACCTATGGGAAATAGTATGATTGGCTGAGCACTAACCATCCACTACATACTTACACTAAACTATTTATGGATTTATTTAATTTCTTCAAATTTATATAACCAAAAAAAACATTATTATAAATGTTACATCCTTGAGTAAATATTTCTTAGTTTAGTTGGATTTCGTATAATGCCGTACTGATCTCATCCAGAAGTACGGAAAGAGAAGACAAGTAGAAATTGAAACACCAGTCTTCACTATTAGCAGATCAGGATACTCCGCACCTTAAAGAAGGTGGTAAAAGTAGTACCAACAGTAGTTGGGTTATTCTTCCCTGGATTAGCCTACCTCCAATACCAGCAGATTGTCGTCATAAATTGGAATAAGTTCCACAGCTGTCGCAGAATGTTGTCACAACATTTGCAAATGCGACAACTCAGATCCCTGGATTTAACAGCGGTCATCCAGTAGACATAGCAATGTCAAATTTTGGTAATCCACTAACTGGCACAAACTGCTGATTCATTTCTTCACGAATAGTCTTTATCTCTTGTTCATGCTTCTCCTTCATAATCTGAATTTCGTTTGCTTTGACCATTAGTTGGAATTCGACTGATTTTATATTTGATATGTCGTTTTCTGATTTCTTAACTTCTGATTCCAGCTTTTCTTTATCGTTTATTATCAAAAATTCGATTGCCTTCAAATAGTCATCTAGGAGTTCGGTCTCGCTAGCTCGATAATACGAGTCTCCGATTCCAATTAAAGGTGACATGAGTGTCTGAACGTTTATTGATTTCATACCGGATAATTCACATCTAGTCTTGAACCACTTACGAAATCCGTGGTCTGCTTGGAATTCATGTCGCTTTTTACCTAATTCCAGCTTAGTCCTAATACCCTGTGTCCACAACGCATCTTTCATCATCCTTTTTACTCCAGCAAATTTGAGTTTCTTTGGAGCGGTCACAAAACCATGCATATGACCTCTCTTGGTATCCCATAAATGTCTCATGACCCAACTTTGTTCATTTATTAGTTCGCCACACACACTTCGGTTGGTCATCCACTTCTCTAATTCAGAATAGGCCTCAGAAGTGATAAATGTGAAGTACTGCTCTTCATCTCCTGCATAGACAATTATTTTTGCAGCTACCACTTTGCCATCTCTTTCGATTGGTTGTATGTTACCCCATCTAAGGTAATCCTAGGCTCCAAGACGAATTCCCGAAGATGCCATGGTGAATAGAACTGCTTTAATCCTTCTATCTGGATATTCTGCTATCTT
This sequence comes from Candidatus Nitrosopolaris wilkensis, assembly GCA_003176995.1. Classification (GTDB taxonomy): domain Archaea; phylum Thermoproteota; class Nitrososphaeria; order Nitrososphaerales; family Nitrososphaeraceae; genus Nitrosopolaris; species Nitrosopolaris wilkesensis. Next base: position 12,042 of record QHBN01000037.1, on the reverse strand, counting down.
GGATCTCTTCTATCGTAGGAGATCTGTCATCTGCAAATCTCCTTATTTTTGGTAATCCACGCGCAATCTTCTTCCAAAGGACCGGAATATCTGACATTTCACAAAATAGCTTAACGGTTCTAACAAAATTGCGTAGAGTAGCGCCTGTAATTTCTCTTTTCTCGACACGCTCCTTTTGAAACTGTAAAAACCCAGTATCATTATACCATGGCATTGTCTCTATCTCTTGACTTTTGTATAAGGTTTCCCAATCAGGAAAGTTCTTTCCAGATTTTGACATAATCTAACTTATCTCTGAAAACCATAATAAATAAGTTCTTTGAAATTCTAGATCTACAGGCATAGTTTTGGAAACTAATAATAATAAATGGCATTTCAAAACACGACGTCTCGGCATTGTCAGTATGGAGAATTTACTTCCTTATTTCCAACAACGACAAGCTTAACAGCAACGACATTAGTATATAGAGCAAATTTGAGGGAATTTAGTAAAAACCTACTATATTAAGGATTTGGAAGAATTGCCTTAATGAGTGTTCCTACTTTTCACATACCGTATAAAGATTCTGTCTTTCCGACATGTGTTCTTGACGCGGCAGATGAAAATATTGATTAAATACAACTATAAGAGTAATTATTCATAAAACTGCTAATTAAGGAAAAAATAAAGCTATACTATGCAGTGCTCGTTTTTCTTATCTTGACAATTGAACTAAATTCTCTTCCATTAAAACATCGTTGTATCCATTTGCTTTCAGTTCTTGGATAGTTTTAGATGAAAATTCTGCAGCTTTTCCAAATATATTATTGCTGTCAACGGTACGATCTATATATATGGTATTGACTAACTTAAATCGACCATCTAATAAATCATGATAATTTCTTTGTTCTCCTTTACGTGATTTGCTTTTTGTTTCCCTTACACCTAAAATTTCATCAATTTCCTGTTGTGACGCACCATTGTGTTTTGCAAGTCTAATTAATTTGTGAGCCAATTCCAGATAATCTGTAGTCATATTTGCAACTTTGACATCGTATTCGGTTCTGTCATGGAATCTTATTTCAAGCTCCCTATCCTGAATAGAATCAGCATCTGCAGGAACTTCATTCTCAGTTGATGGGTATAGATTGACTATGAACACCTCCAAGTCTGGTACTAAATCCTTCATCTCTTCCTTGCTTTTTCCCAGTATATTGTCACTATACCAATAATCTCGATGTGCTTGTAATACTTCTCTTAATGGTGTATTACTAAGGTACGCACCATCCCAAAATGGTCTATCGGTTTGTTCTTGCTTGTCTACATTTTGTCCGTGTTCCTCACTGTTAGTAGTAGTAATTACCCGCAGCTCAGGATACTTATATCTCAAATGAGGAGACATGCTCGTAAGAACATGATCAATTTTGATACCATCCTCGTATTCTATTGTATGCTTGGTTTTTCCGTCACCGTATTCGGTCTTACACGTGTAACTATCGAAGGTCGCTGCAGTTGTGCAGTCAAGAACATCTACACTTACTAACAATAGTCGGGGCTCGCCTTGTTCAAAACTTGTTTTTATTGAAAGACCATCGTAATCCCAGAACTTTTTCATTGTTTGTACCAGCGGAGAATTATCAAAACGCCAAAAAGGCATAGACAAATTGAAGAACTTTGTATCCGGCTGCATAAAGTTAGGAGACAAAACGCCCTTTGCACCGTTATGCAAAAAGAATAACCAAGAATAGTATCTTCTGGCAGCTTCACCTACCGCTATAGGACTATACTTATCTGGCCAAAAGAAATAGAAAGGCCACGGATAAGCATCTCTTAAGTAAGTTATAATCTCGTTGTGCGTATATTACACACAAAGACTGTAATAGACGACTATTATGCGAATCTTTTAAGATTGTACAAGGTCTCAAACCCTAAGGGTTATTCAAATCTAAAGAAGACATACAAAAGGAAGGATAGCAAGATACTGAAATCTCGTTTTTCTGATACACAGGCTTGGGGCGCTTTAGATAAGTGCTGGACAGGATACAAAATTGCAAAGTCGGAATTGGATGCGAAAAAGATGAAATACTATGCTAAAGGTATTCGGAAATTTGAAAGGGAATTGGAGATATCAGTATCAGATTTTCCACAACTAGGTTTAAGTGGTGAATTGACGAATGACGAAGAACGAGATTCAAACAATGATTGGACATGCCGTAATTCTAGAGATGTAGAGAAAGAAACAGAAGACTATGAATTACAAAAAAAGCGGAAGATCCTTTTAGAATCGAACATGAACCTGATCTAACAAAAGAACAAGAGGAATTCTTCAAACGGATACGTCAGGAATGGATGGATCCTGGATCTTCTGAATAGATGACTACTTCAGAAAAGTAAGATCAAAAAACCAAGACCCATAGAAAGTACTTTTCATCTGTCGCAGAATAGCCTCAAGATATTTTAGTTGGGACAAGTAATACAATATAATAACAAGAGAGCAGAATGAAAGGACGATACAGGTATAGAAGGTTAGGAAGCAGCAAACAAGTCTGGCACGGATATCACTAAAACAAAGCGACGGAATGATCTTTCTTGATATGTTTTTAATATCTACTTCTTGTCTTCAATTGAAGAAAAGAAGATGCAGAATAACGAGCTTGATGAACTAAAGAGGAAGCAAGATAAATTTGAACAGTTGAATCAGGACAATTAAACCTGCTCCTCCTCAGACCGTTACTAAAGGAACCTAATGTTTCAATATTGTAAGCGTCATCATCTTAGAAATTCTTTGTATAAGCTATTCTTGAAGTTGCAATATCGGTTAGTCCAATTCTTCAATCTCATCCTCTGTATATACTTCTTTGGACGAGGTGTCCTTGAGTTTTGTATGACAGCATGGGCATCTGAAGCCCGACCATTCAATATATATCTCACAGACTTGACAACATTTCTGACCTATGCTATAACGTCCTATTTCAGAATAATAACAGCTGCCAGGATGAGTCGTTGTTAGAATTTCATTAGTAAGCGTAAACATCCTGTATGTAAAAGCGGAATCAGTAGATTGATCCATTTTCATATATGTAGCCGCATTTGTTATTTCCTCAGATTAAATAATAGTGAAACAAAGAATTATCCTCACTTGCTAATATTCCTTACTTCGATACGGCTGGCATCTAATAGTCTTGTTCCTATTAACCCTTCTGACCTTCAAGTAACAGGAGAAAGGACTAGTTTAAGAATCTGAAAAACATGAGTTAAATTAAATTAAATTGACCCAAGCAATAGCTTCTTAACATATGTTAGCAATATAGTTATTTGAATGGACGAACAACAACTACCTCAGGAAAGAAATGAAAAAAATAACAACAGAAATTCACCAAATACAGAATTCAGCTTCAAATATACAGAATTAGGTGGTACATCAAACCGTTATCTGATTGTTTCATATAATTCAAAGACGAATATTATCACATCCTCTACGGATGTTAGTGGTAGTAATACAACGCAGAAACAGCCCTCTGAATCAGATGAACAGGAACTAAAAGAAGTAGTTAGAGCAAATGAATTCTTTAAAACTAAAACTGATTACCCTCCTGAAAAAGAAGATGAGAATCTAGTCGCACATACTCTAACCATTACAATGGGCGATAATATTCACACAACAGGTTGGACCGGTGCTTCCAAAGACATACCAGAGAGCATAATTAAAATTGTTAACGGAATTAAGAAAATAGTATCAAAAGAGAAGATCGTTTAATTTTTTGTTGATTGACTGATCGTCGACCCATCAGAAACAGATTCATCGAGCTAAATTCCAATGGAGGAGTTGTAGAATGTTCAAACTCCAAAATAAGTGATATTGTCAAAGTCCCTGCTAGTTAAGTTATTAGTTAACTAGCCACAAAAATTCAAGTTTTCTACTAAAATTCCAGAAACTTAACTTATGTTATAAGATTAGATGTCCCAATGGTTGAGTTGATGTTTGACTTACATTGAAAGTCATACAAGCTATTCCAAGTATACCGAAATCTGTGACTGAGACAGAAGTTACCAACTTTCTTGAAAGCAAACTTAACATACAGATCGCCACCATTGATGAAGAAGGATATCCTATGATCCAGCCTACCTGGTTCCTTATGACAAAGAATCCGGCAAGATGTACACATGCACCCCAAAAATGGCAAAGAAGGTTCAGAATATTCGGAGAAATCCTGACAAGATTTACTTTTCCATCGACGACGAAAACTATCCTTACAAGGGAGTGAAAGGAAGGGCAATAGCGAGAATATCTGAAGATATACAGAGGAACTTGCCAATCATGGAAAAGATAAACCTGAAGTACCTGGGCACGCTTGAACACCCTCTTGCCAAGATGCTAATGGAAAATACTAGAAGTGGGATAGAGGTTGCGATTGAGATTACACCAAAATTTTTTTCAGCTTGGGATTTTGGCAAGGCTATGTAGTTCAAGATTGAGTGTTTCTTCTACCAGTCGGAATTCAACACCCAAAATATTGTTGACATCTCTTTCCATACCTGCAGAGAAGTGTTTTCGATTGTTGTTGTTATTGCATTGATGAAGAGATCTCATTGCCTACGCAATTATTGGATAGGCAATTAAAGATTTATGGTTAGTATACCATGGATTAGTATACTAATCAATTAGTATATGTCGATACAAAGGTATGATTTTGGAAATAGTATTGGGTATATAATTAATCGGACGGCTAAGGCGTTTGTTAAGGCTCTTGATTCTCAATTAAGGCAAAAAGTGGGTGTAACTGGCAGTCAATGGAAGGTCCTAGTGATGTTAGTTGATCAAAATGGTCTTACTCAAATGGAAATAGCTGACAGATTGGGATTGGAAGGCGCTACACTTATTCCCATTATAGATAAGATGGAAAAAAATAAGTTAGTAGTAAGAAAGGTTGACCCAGCTGATAGGCGAAATAATAAGATCTATCGTACAGAAATGGCTGATGCCCTATGGGATCAAATGATGCAATGTGCATCGAATATAAAGGAAATATCTCTAAAGGGCATCCCAGACGAGAATCTCAAGATAATGAAAGATGTCCTAGAGAATATTTGGCAAAACCTTAGACTTCATTTTGACGTTGATTGTACTAGTATTAAAAATAACCAGAATGTAGCATCACCTGTTACGACTGTGGAAAAAAGATTATCAAAAGAGGTGAGTAATAAAAATGGTAACCGCCAAAGAAAAAGATACTAATCACTATAACAAATCAACCTCCGGGGCATCTACTTCTCCTGTAAAGATTTCCTCATATGCATGGAAGGTACTTGCTGTATTGAGCCTTGTAGCTACTACGGTCATGTATGCAGAAACAATGCTTATTCCAGCTATCCCTGATCTTATCAGACTTTAGAACGTCATATAGTATGTCTTCATGGATTCTTACCGCATACCTCGTCTCCGGTGCAGTTATGACTCCGATAGCTGGCAAGTTATCTGATATCTATGGTAAAAAGAAGATATTGCTTATCATAATGGCAATCTATACGATAGGAGTTTCTGCGGCAGGTTTTGCTAATAACATATACTTTATGCTAGTTGCTAGAGCAATCCAAGGAATAGGGATATCAATGTTTCCTATTGCTTTTAGTATTGTGAGAGATCAATTCCCAAGAGAAAAGATGTCGATCGGTCAAGGAGTAATTACTTCGATGTTTGCCTCAGGCGCTGTGATAGGCTTATCGGTTGGAGGAACTATAATTCAGCATTTTGGATGGCAAGCCACATTCTTCACAATAATACCCATTTTAATCTCACTCTTGATAATGATCTGGTGGTTTATACATGTCAACCAAAATGAATATGTTGGGCAGCAGCCATTACATCTACAACAACAGGTAGATAAAAAATCTAGCATCGTAAATCTGAATAGCAGAAATAACGATAACAACTCTTATACCAAAATTTCTAGTAATAAAACCATAGATGTAAAAGGTGCATTAACATTAGCTGCGACCATAACTTCATTTCTACTCGTACTTACATTTCTGGAGACGGGCAGTAATAATTCTTCAACTCAGCTTGTAATTGGGTTTCTGGTAATAGCAATTGTCTCACTTTCGTTATTCATAGTGGTGGAAAGAAGAGCGACCTCACCATTAATTGATTTTAAGATGATGTTAGACAAGACACTACTTCCAGCAAATATTCTGATAATGATTATTGGGCTATCAATGTTTATGGTTTTTCAAACTATACCGATATTAGTAAGAAGTCTTATTCCAATTGGTTTTGGAGAAAGCGCTACTAACACTGGAAATGTTCAGTTACCATTTGCTCTAGTACTTCTAGTATTTGGTCCAACCTCAGGCTTTATAATATCAAAATTGGGATCATTAAGGCCAATAATGATTGGTACCATAATAAGTGGTGCAGGATTCATTGGTCTTTTAATGCTACATCAAGCGGAAATTGAAATATCTGCGAACCTTGCGATTCTATCAGCTGGATTATCATTGACTAGTGTAGGAGCTATGAATGTAATAATACTCTCTACTCCAAAACAGTATACTGGAATATCCTTGGGTACTAGTATGCTTATGAGAATTGTAGGAAGCGCAATAGGTCCTGCAGTAGCAGGAATGTATATGCAGTCTAATCAATCCATATTGATAATAGGAGGAATAACACGTTTGTTTCCATCTACAGAGTCATACAACCTCGTATTCCTAACTGCAGCTATAGTATCCATTGTGGGCATAGTAGTGGCAATACTACTACGACAGAGAGTTAGAAAAATAGCCATACCAAATGTTGTCTAGTTGAACAACGATTCTCAAAATAACTCTAAATCACGCTCAAAAATGAAACATAATCCTCAGGCTGTTACTCCCGCTATTCAATTATATTTTGGCGGCGAATCATTGCGGATACACAGAAATATATCAGGCTACTAGGCGTTCAAGTCTCACACCAAACAATCTACAATTGGATCGAAAAGTGTATTGATTTGATGCAAAAATATGTCGAGAGACAATATAGGCGATATTCGGAGAGACTGTCCATTAGATAGTGCTTTATCAGTCGGCAACTTTTTTTCCATTCTGATCAACGAAGACAACACCTTCATTGTTGTCGATATTTAGTGCTTGAAATGACTTCTCGATGGATCCTAAACTTATATCACCAGTTCTTATTCCTACTAATTGAATATAATATCCACGGTATGACATTGAATATAATAATATGAGTTATAAAAGGCACCAAGCCAAAACAGATAGCAAATATAGTTGCAGAAGAACATGCATATACTTCATAACGTTGCTACCGAAAGACGTTAGACGATTGGTATCTCTACGACTAAGTATAGGCACGCTGACCTATTAGGTTATCCATACGCTATTGGAAACTCAAGTAAAGCGAGCATGTACAAAAGTACAAGCAAGAGTAAACTACTGAGATAATCACAAAACCAACACGATAGGTTCCTTTATTCTTTTGTTCATTTTAGCAAGTGTTTGTTTAAGATAGCGACTATGACCCTCTGAACTCATCCAACCTTTTCGACAATCCAGATCAGAACTCTGCACGTGAATCCTCGCAAGATTCTATTTGAAATAATAATCTGATTTGTTGTAAGCAGAGGTTCTTTTACATTTAGGACAACTCTCGTTGTTGTTTTCAATATTGATTGCCATAAGTGCTTCTTCATTCATTTGGGTAGCCGCAGGAAATTCAAATCCACAATTCTTACATTTTACTATTAGTTGTGTCATTTGTTTTTATTCAAGTTTGGGAGGGCAGCGCTGTCTAATTTAAGTACATGTTTATCGTCTTTTTTCTTATTTGTTGCAACAATGAATGGATAGTAGGCATATAGATTTACAAGCAATTGCATCTACTCCTCAATATTAGATAATAGTTCATCGGTTTGCCAGTACAGCTATGAAGCTATCCTCAAAGTGTTACGTGGTTTCTATGGATGATTCATTTTCTGTCTCGCATATCTACGATGTAACCACCAGGCTCTCGGAAAAAACCACCAGGTCCTTCCATCGCTTTCATAAATTCTTCATCTTCTGCTCCGCCTTCCAGGGTTTTTGTAGTCTTAGGAGTTTGCCGAGGGTTCAATATATTTTCATAATCCAAACCACACATATTGTTGTTCTATACTACTTTATGGCTTAAATGGTTTTGCAGGATGGTGATAAAATATGAAACAAGAGAAGCGCATTTTGGAATAATTGGGCGTCTCCATGAAGGGCAGCTGAAATCTATGCGAGAACAGTTAGCAAATGTGCGGATAACGTGATGGCTACAACTAGAGTAGCAAACATTACATTATTTGCAAATATCAGTGCATACAAATCATTTGTTCAGCGCGAGAAAGATGATGCAAAAGAATTTTCGAGAATAGCTGCTAACACCGCAAGAACGTTTGAAAACACTTCAAGGAAATTTACCAATATTAGACCAGTATAAAAATCGAAATCCGCTACGGAGGCAAACCCACTTTTTTATTTTTCTATTATTACTAAATAGATACCGCAAGTACCATCTATTCATTCAACTCGATACAGATGAAGCAAAACTAGTCTCTTGAAAAATAATGTCACTATTGCTAGTCATAATGCCGGAAGTGCTGCTTAGGAGCAGAAGGTTACTGCCAATAGCATTAAAAATGGTCTCCCCTCAAATCCAACAAAAGGCAGCAGTCAGAATAAAACTAGCGGTACAAGTAATATCACTAAGTCAACTTCAGCAGGAAGAAAAAGTAGCAGTAACAGTGAACAACAGCAGCGGACCAGGAAAAGTATAGCCTACGCCGTCCTTATCATTCCTTTTTTGCTCTTGAATTCTTGTACTTTTAGAGATGGCATTCAATTAGGTACAAACAAAACATTCGAATCCAGTCTGGACAAAGACTATTTCACTCACACTTCATTTAGAAGTATGCTACAGATAAACAGCTGCTAATTAAGATAACAGTGTTTGATTTCAATAGGCTCAAAGAGATGTATTGTTCTGAGCAACTAGTAAACGTCCTACTACTGCTCCCCAATAAGTTTCTGGCATTACGATTTTGTTTATAAGCCGACAAGATGCGGCGACATTTATTATTTTTTTGTACATCAGCGTTATTTTCCAACCTCGAGGAGCAAGAATAAATGACGCTAGCAGTATTAAATAGATCAAGACCATGTATGGAAAAGACTTTGATATCTGTCGAAGTGATCCCAATTCCTGATGTAGGCAATCGTCAGAAGGATAAGCGCAAGAGATGTGTGTTTTGTGGCAATTTAGCCAGCCATGAAGCTATCTTTAAAGTAGAAGGGGCATCAGTCGTCGAAAGATACTGCAGCGTATGTGTCAAAGGACTGAAGTAATTGTTGTAGTGGTTTATTTGGAGAGGACATAATACAATAATAGCAGTGAAGGTCAAGAACAAGTCAGGTCACCATGTCCTAAAACCATGACGCGCATACTGTTGTAGCAGGTTTGTAGTCTCTACCCCTCCGGAGAAGAAAGAGAATGGAAAGTATTTCGTAATGCCCTTGACAAATCTGATAGACGGATATTTGACGGGATGTTTTCGATTCCACATTTATACAATTCAGCATGCTCCTATGCGGCTAATCCTATAAGAATACGGCCTATCTTCATGTCTTATCATATTTCATCATTATAAAAAACTCATAACTCTACCTAAATAACGAAATCTTCTTTTCACCGTAGTGGGGATCAGGTAATCCAGATAGAAAGGGTAACTTGAATGGTAATAATTACGGTCATGTGTGAAATTAGCTCGGGATGAGCTTTGAATGCCTCTATATTCACCTACAATTAGCTTTCCATCAATGCCAAGAACAGACGCAAACTTTACAGCTAAACCAGAAAATAATGCAGTCAAGCATATTTCATGGAAGAAATCTAATTCTTGCATTAAATGTCCTAAACAAAGTGAGTACGTTATTAGTCCATCGATAGGAGATCAAAAAAACCATGAGAAAAGAATACAAATATGTAACAATCTTAAAAAAAGCTAGAATATCAAAATATTTTATGATAAAAATATACAAATCCTATTTGATTAATTTGAGTACGTTGTTTGTAGTTAATGGCCCATTTCTATAGTATTTAGAAAAGTGAACTTTATGTCTTACCAATACATATGGCTATTTGGTAGAATTGGAATCTCTAACAAAACTAAAAAGATTACTTGACAACGATTATAAAATTGAGAAAATTCAACCTCCAGTCTTCGCATCAGATACTGAAGTTAATATCGTAACTGTGACATTACTCTGTCCTGATGGTAAGAAAGAAACCATTCGTGCCTATAGAGAAGAATCGAGAGCGCTTAGGGAATATATCAGAAATTCCAAGAACTTAGACAGCTGATGGCTTCATTTGTCTTACACTCCATTTCTCCAACCGCGGATCTATCCTTTCTCTAATAGGCAGTAGGCATCGACACAATCATCATGCTGACTGCTACTACATCTTTTACATTGAATGTAGCTGTTGGAAGTTACTCGGGTGGAAAAATTATTGTCAGGGGGTGTGACTGGTACTAATACGATAAGTGGCATGATGTGCACGCCCCACTATCCATGTTAAAATTTTACCAACGCTAGTGTTGGCGGCATACTAATAGATTTGTGAATTTTCCAGAAAGAAGACGACTGGTTTCAAATTGTAGTGGGAGGAGAATACTTATCCAGATTAATTTCTGTGCCCGAGTGGTTTTGCATGCTAAATTGTTGTTTTCCCTATCGAAGGTCTTGTTTAATTTCAGGTGTTCTTTTACTTCTTTCTTTTGATATTATTAATGCTGTTATTATAATGAAAGCAATTTTAAACAGCTCTGTTACAATACTTATAGAATTTATTGGTAATGCTCTTCCTTTTGTAATTGGATTCGGAACCCGTGTCATAACCCACATAATGATCAACACTATTGTTCCTCCAAGACCGATGTAATACAATGGTCTTCCCCAACGTCTTATCATGGGAATTACCCAAAATAACTGAAGTAGTCCGGCTACCAGAAAGAATATAGTAAAGTTGTTGATGCCGCTATCCAACATATTGGATCCTAATACTAAGTGCAGTATTCTAGCTATTCCAGTAGGAGCTGCTGCACCATAAAAGTAATATAAAGATCTGGAGATGTTATGTTCTTTTTTTTGCGTCTGTTAGTTAGTCTATTACTCCACTATTACTTTTCCTTTCATCCATGGATGTAATATACAATAATAATTGTATGTTCCTGCCTTTTCAAAGGTTAATGTAAAAGAGGTGCTGCCATTTGGCGGTCCCTTTCCTTTGGGAAAGAGTAGTCCAGAATTAACATATTTTTCATCCCCTTTTACAGAATATACAGGATTAGAACCCAAAGGAATTACTTTGGCTGCAGAATCAATTATCATTGGACTAGAGGCTCTTGCGTTAGATCCCTGAATCACAGTGATGGGAGGTTTTTGATGATTTGGCATTATCACAGGTTGACTATTAGAAGCAGGAGGTATAGCCATAAAACTAGATGAGTTCTTGACAGCAAATGGTGCACTTAATGATGCCTTTGTCTTGTTGTCGGTAACAAATGTAACGGTATGTGGAACTCCTACCTTTGCACCATTATACCAGCTTACACTCTGTCCTAGAGTAATCTGTACTTGTTTTGGGTAGAATACGTCGTAGGGAAGAGTGCTCTTTCCTGTACCAGCCTGAACTTTTACCGTGCTGCTACTGTTCGACAATGGTATTGTGCTTGTAGAAATTTTGTGCTAATATAATATGTGAAACCTGGTTTACACTCAATATGTATTGCGCTCCTAGAATAGCTATCGTTGTTGTTACAACCATAATTGAGGAAACTAAGCTAGGTTTTTTCATTAAGTTGAGATATGATACATAGTATTTATTTGGCTCAGTAGAAACCACCTTTCATTCACATAAACCCGTCAAAGCTTTGTAAGAGCATAATACAATATACCTATTGAGAGAATCAAGGTATGTCAGATTAGCAAATACCATGCTGCGTGTTTTAAGAAATGCGAGAATTCCGTTATTTCTATGC
>QHBN01000036.1 GCA_003176995.1 Candidatus Nitrosopolaris wilkensis | reverse complement strand
GCCGTAAATTCCGACAATGACTAATTGGTGCATTATTCGCAGCCATGATGATAGTCCAACGGGACAATTCAAGGAAAAGTGCGGGATTATAAATCGCGCTCAATGAAATCTGTATCAAATTGTGCTAATAACGCGACACATACGTTCTCCAAATAGTCGTTTTATCACTCATGTATCACCAACTAAATAATCAATCTGCAAATTTTTTGCACGTCAAGATAGGTGGATCAAAGCGGTGTCTTCTCAATTACAGGCATAGTCCTACGACCTTTGAATATCCATATGATGAAGGAGCAAACAAAAGGCACACGTGGTCGTCGATTCGGTTGCCACATATTATGATGTGGCTAGGTCTGGAACTGAGACAATTACGTTCCTAATGTGAAAATGGATTCAAAACCCATCGCCAATCTGAATTGCAGGAACGCAAACATATTATACATACCTAATGGTTAGGTTTATCTGCTATGTTCTATCATAGATATGTTAAACTTACAGTTTTTGAACTTGATTGTTGTTGCAAGGAGTTCAGAGACAACTATAGAAAATCATAGTCGAAAATTCTAGACACACTATTGAATATCTGGAAATACCTTCTTCACATACTTTGAGAGGAGAATATATTGAATAATCAAAGACAAAAGGACAACTCCAAATGTTATAGTCTGCAACAAATTTTTAAAATCGCTAGGTGGAAGAGATGCAACCAGAGCCACCGATATAGCACCTCTCATTCCTCCAACTAATACGATGTGCTTCCAGGTGTTGGGTATCTTTTCTCTTGCGAATCTAGTGGTAGCTGCAAGAAGAGGATAGATAGTTCCTGCTCTAGCACCCAATATTGCAATAAGTGATAAGGCGATTAATGGAAAATGATGAACGATATCTACTACATTCATGCTAATTCCTAGGTATAGAAAAGCTACTGAGCTTGCCAAGAAGGCTATCATTTCCCAAAAATTAAATGCAAATGTTCTAACACTCTTGCTCATAGTAGCTTCCTTTTTGACAGTAATGTTTCCAAAGTATAGCCCTGCAACTGCTACCGCAGCCAATCCCGATAGTCCCAAAGAATTTGCAAAGACTACTGAACCAAAGACTGTCGCTATAGTTAATGATGTCTCTGAAAGCGAGTCATTCATTAATGCGTGAAGTCGATGTGTTGCTGCAGCGATACCTAATCCAATAGCTGATCCTCCAAAAAATAATAAAATAAAATGCTCAACTTGGGTAACAAAGCTCAAATTAATAGAGCCGTTGGATATAGTTGGAAAACTAGAATTAGAGGCACCAAGAAATACATACCCAGAACTGCCAACCGCTAGTGCAATTATAGATGAAAATGCAATTGCTCCAGTAGCATCATTGAAGGCTGCTTCAGATTCCATAAGAGTAGAAAGTACTCTGGGAACCTTCACTCTTTTGAATATCTCAATTACTATTGCTGCATCTGTAGGTGAAATTAAAGCCGCAAATGCAAATGCGACAAGAAACGGTAAACCAGCTATATACACCAGAAGAAATCCTCCAATTAATGTAGCAAGAACAACTCCTATTGTAGCTAGCTGTTGTACTTACACACTT